>JAFSTJ010000566.1 GCA_017450525.1 Victivallales bacterium
TCCACAGTCCACAGTCCACTATACAACATACATTACAAGGAATAAGCAATGTCAAAGGCATACGATGAATTGAAGGCGGCGATTGTCGGGCATAGTCCGTTGATTTATGTTCAGACGCCAGAGGAGGAGCGTGTAATACGGGAACTCAAGAATATTGCAGGTGACTTGTCCTGGCCTGTGCGCAAGTGGTCCAGCGTCCGTGGTATGGAGGGAGTGGAGGATGCCAAGGAGCCAGTGAAGGCATTGCTGAGCGTGATAGACCAGTCCTTGCCAGGAATAAGCATATTCAGCGACCTATCCGCCTTTTTCAAGGATCCGCTTGTGATTCGCGCATTGCGTGAAGTGTATTCGGATGGACGCAGGCACAATGAACGTGCAGTCATAATAATTGGGGCTGACTTTGACATTCCTGAATCGCTGAAGAAGGAATTGCAGGTGGTGGAGGTTGCGCCTCCTGACGAGAATGAGATTGCGGCATTGATTGATGCGGAAGCCGCCGCACACAAGGATCTCTCTGTCCAGGCAGATACCGTGCATGAAATTACTCTGGCCTTGAAGGGTTTGACTGAAAATGAGATTTCATTTGTGCTGAATCGCGCATTTTCGTTGGAGAATCCCAGCAAGGATCAGTTGCTGGATGAGATTTTTGCAGAGAAGAAGAGCGTGGTGAAGAAGACTGGCTTCCTTGAATTCTCGCCGCCAAGATGGGATATAAAGTCTCTTGGTGGACTAGACAACCTTAAGAACTGGCTTATCAAAAGGCGCAACACATTCTCCCGCGAGGCACTGGCCGCAGGCGTGCCTATACCCAAGGGCCTTCTTATGATGGGAATAAGCGGCTGCGGCAAAAGCCTGGCGGTGAAGACAATATCCTCGCTTTGGAACATACCGATGTTCCGTCTGGACATGAACCTGGTGTTCTCTGGTATGTATGGCTCTCCCGAAGAGGCATTCCACCGTGCCATGAAGACAATTGAGGCCGTTGCGCCAGCAGTGCTTTGGATTGATGAAATCGAGAACGCCCTGGGAATGGATGATTCGGGACAGCGCATTTCATCACACATTTTCTCCTCGTTCCTGACCTGGATGCAGGAAAAACCGCCTCTGGTTTTCATTGCCGCTACCGCTAATAAAATCCAGGCAATCCCCGCTGAGGTGCTGCGTAAAGGACGTTTTGACGAAGTGTTCTTCTGCGACCTTCCAGCCCCCGCCGAACGAGATGAAATTATGAGGATTCATCTCCTCAGAAACGGTGCAAATCCCGATGAATTCGACTTCAAGATGCTGCGTATAATGACCGATGGCTGGAACGGCGCTGAAATCGAGCAGGCTGTCATATCCGCTAGGACAGAGGCTTTCTATGACAACAGGAAATTCAACGAACGTGATTTGACTGCGGTCATAAGCAGGATAGTGCCGCTCTCGGATACAATGGAGCAGCAGATAAAGGCAATCAGAAGCTGGGCTTTCTCAAGGGCAACACCTGCCTCCAAATATGGCAAGTCCGCCGCCAAGTCAATGTAAGCCTAGTGGACTGTGGACTGTGGACAGTGGACTGTGGACAGTGGACTGTTCTGTGCGCGGGGCGAAAGCCCCGCGTTTATTAGGCAAGGCACTTTCCGTAGATTTTCGCCACTACTCCCCTTCGTTCCACAGTCCACAGACCACAGTCCACAGTCCACATAAAATAAAGGAATAATCATCATGGATATTTTTGAAGCAATTAGGAATAGGCGTACAATACGTTTTTTTAAGCAGGAACCAGTGTCTGACGAGGATTTGCGGGGAATTGTCGATGCCGCCAGGCTTGCTTCCTGTGCTGCCAATATGCAACGGCTGCGCTTTGTGGTGGCAAGAACGCCTGGATTGGTGAATGACATCCTTGCGCAGACCAAATGGGCGGGGCGCGTACAGCCAAGACGTACGCCGCAGGCTGGCGAGACTGGCCCTGCTGCATTCATAGCCATCACCATTCCAGATACAGCCAAGGATGTGCATATCTATGCTGATGCTGGCGCGGCGATTCAGTCAATGGAATTGGAGGCATGGGGCAGGGGACTAGGTTGTTGCTGGATAGGTTCCGTTAATATTCCAGAGGTGGAGAAATTGCTTGAAATCGGCAATGGCCAGAAGTTGCTCTATGTTGTGGCGATTGGCTATCCTGCGGAGGAGCCTGTTTCAGAGGATATATCGTCCCCAGAGGGCATTGCTTATTATCTTGATGAGAACAACAAGTTGCACGTGCCAAAGTTGGCAGTTGATGCGGTTACGGTCTGGAAATAGATGAAGCCAGGCTCCATACAGTCCATTTTTGACAAGGTATCGCCATCGCCTGCGATGGCGCGTGCTGATGAATTGCTGGTGTGCCAGCATCTTGTTCCAAGCCGCTCAGCAGGGCAGCATCTCATACGCAATGGCCGTGTTCTTGCTGGCGGCGTTCCCGTAAAGAAGCCAGGCCAATTTTTACCAGAGGATACAGTCCTATCCATTGTGGAAGATACCGAGATTTACGTCAGTCGTGGCGCTGAAAAACTTCTTGCCGCCATTCGTGCATTTTCGCCCTCTATTGAAGGCAAGGTGGCAATGGACCTTGGCGCATCTACTGGCGGTTTCACCGAAGTGCTGCTGAAATATGGGGCGGCAAAGGTCTATGCGGTTGATGTGGGTACTGCGCAGTTGCATCCTAAACTTAAGGCAGATCTCAGAGTGGTTTCATTGGAGAATACCAATGCCAGGGATTTGGATGCCAATCTCATCCCTGAAAAAATCCAGATACTCACAGGCGACTTGTCTTTCATATCGCTAACAAAGGTGCTACCTGCCTGTGCACCACTGCTGGCGGACGATTTCATGGCGATGCTGCTGGTCAAGCCTCAGTTCGAGGCAGAGCGTAAGGACATTGGCTCTGGCGGCGTGGTGCGCAGCGAGGAAGTGCGCCAGAAATGCGTGGCAAAAATCGTGGACTTCGCGGAGCGGGAGTTGGGCTGGAAACATCTTGGCACAGTGCCCTCCCCAATCCTGGGCCAGAACGGCAATCAGGAATATATGCTGGCGTTCGCTGGTTGCACGCTTCGCCAGTTGCCGTAGTAGCGACGGCGTCCTCGCCGTCGCACCAA
>JAFSTJ010000567.1 GCA_017450525.1 Victivallales bacterium
GAGAGAATCTCGCGCTGATGGGAGGTGATGAGGCGTTCGCGGGAGGTCCTGTATTCTGCGCTGTCCTTTGGCGCGTAGAGGCTTGCGATGGTGGTTCTGTACTCGTCGGGCGTCAGCGGGGGAATCGCCTGCACGAGCGCATTGTACCACTCGTGCCAGGAACGCTCCTCATGGAATTGCTGTTCACGGCTACCCATTTCATTCGATATTCCCGTGGTGCTCTTCAATAGGCATGAACAGTATGTCGAGCAGTTGCCTGGCGACTTCTTGCGTCAGAGAATTCACACGGGCAAATACGATTGCCATGGCTTCATTGGCATCAAATGCGCGAAGGGTTGCCTGAATGTCACGAAGCGTTTCTCCTCCATGAACATTGCAGTCGCGAATTATCAGGGTTGCACCTGCCACACGAGTGTCAAACGGCTCAATGGAGAACACATCCGCATCTGTTGCATCGGGGCCGTAGAGCCGCTTGTCCTCGTCGATGAAGTCAAGGTAGTGGTCGATGATGAAATACACGTCCACCAGATCCTTGGTGCGTTCAGGCGTGTCTGTATATGCCTTGAGTTTCAGCATGGCAAGCCAGCATGGGCTGATGACCTTCATGCTTGCCGTCCCTATGGTCATAGTCGCTGCATCCTCGTATGCCAGGCGGTATCCCTGGACATTGATGGACACGTCGAAACCAGGAGGCCAAGCGAAATCGCCGTTTCCATCCTCAATTCCTCCAAACGGGACAAAGTCAGCATATATCTCGTCGCGCAGCCAGAGGCGATGGCGGATGTTGGCGTCTTGGCGCAGACCTCCTTCTCTCTTCAGATCATCCACAATTCGGTTGTATTCCTCCCAGGAGAAGACACGGCATGCCAAAGCCACGTCCATGGTCACACGGGCATTACCTATGACTCTGCGTTCCTTTATCCAATAGTCCCTCGCATACGCACCGACTAGCATCAGCTGCCCGTCCAGTTTATTGACGGTATCTGCGATGATGGAGAGAATTTCCTCTGCTGCATTCATCGTTCATCCTCCAGATACTTGGCTCTGACTTCAGCAGCAATCTCCTGACATCTGCTGTCGTCCTTTGAGAGCAGGTCGGCGTAGACCAGAAGCCAGTGGACATGTCCCTTGAAGCTTCTTGTTTCAGGCCAGAATGCCTTCTTCACAGTGATGTTTCCGTCATCCGCGATACGCCATCTTGCCTTTGCGATGACAGGTGCAATATTGCCTTGACGCCAGTATTCGCCAAAAGTTGTCCCCGCAAGACCTGCTTCCGCAGCCGCCGTCTCGCCGCCGGCGATCAGTGGGCATTTTCCATCCGTCGGGATAGGCTCGCCTTGATATCTCGTAATCTCCAGCCTCGGCAGGAGCTGCAGGGCATAGTTGGCAGCCCAGAGGTCAATCATACGGTTTCTGTCTCCCCAGCGAAACCCTTTGCCCCATTTAAGTAGATGGCCGCGTTCCTGCGCTTCCCGCATTACATTGTTGATCGTGCCGAGGCTTGCGCCGCAGCCAGCGGCTATTTCACGGTATGTCCAGTTCAATGCATCCTTTTCTGTCAGAAGCAGGAAGAGTACCTTCAGCCCCTGGGGATTCCAGCAGCGTCCAGGAGTGAGCCGGCGAATCAGTTCAGGAGGTCGGGGACAGTTCCTGACACAGAGCACATTGCCGTTGACGCGCAATAGAAGGTTGCCAGCAGTATCAATGTAGTTGACGTGTGCCGCGCCAAGCAGTTCCGCCGTCGTCGGAGGAAAGAAGGGGGCGATTGCAAGTATGCTCTCCTTCCCTCTTAATGTACATTCCTCCTCTATTTTTGTGGCTGGTATCGCCGTGGCGTCCAAAATGGAAAGGCGTTTGCCACTGTTGAATTCAACCGTTGGAAGTGTTTCCTTGGACGAATGGACACAATTCGCCTTTGGCAGACCATTTTCCGCCAGAAAGCCATTCAGTCTGTCCAGTGCCTTGCTTATGATGTCTTGTCGATTGTTCATAATTTTTCCCATTGTTCGTCTTTGTTGAACAATTATAAGATAATGAACAAATCGAGGATTGCAAATCGGGTTGATGAAAAAACTCGCGTTTTTTTGTTCAAATGGTTTGCAGTCCCGCTGAAATCGAAATACACAGGCGCTCAGGATGGATTTTGTGCGTAAAAAAGCCTGTGTCTAATTTGGGAGGTGACACACCCTCGTTTCGAGAAAACAGAGCAGAATAGCAGAATCGGTCAGTCGGGTGTTGACGGAATGCCGAAAATAAGGACGGAAATAGCGGAATCCAGCACGGATTTCGTGCGTGGAAACGAAAAAAGCCTGTGTCGCGAAACACAGGCTTGAAAGGAGTGGTGGCAAGGTTACGCCAAAAACGAAAGGGCCTCTCCAAGCACGAGCTTTTGCGTGACGAGTGTTTTTTCGGTTTATGTCCTTGCCCCATTATTGAAAAACGAAATGCAGCAAAATGCATCTTCTCTGTTTTTGATTATAGCAGCGACATAATCGCGATTTTTCTAGCGATTTGTCAGCTAATCGCGATTGTTCTCGCAATTCCTCAGATGCATAGTTCAAAGTTACTCAACAAGTGGACTAACTTTGAAGTGGCATTGAAGAGACAGAAAGAATCATCGGTATGGTTGTCGGTGGCATGTTTGCCTATCAGAAATACATACGGGCGGCCTCGGCGATTTCCAATCAGTGGTTTTGCAAGGCCTTGTCCAGTATGGAGGAATCAAGCAGAAAGGGAATCACCCCGACCTGGACAATTCCCTCCCCGCTTACACGCGGGGAACTGTAGCCGCTGGTGATGACCATCTTGCCGAAGAAGTCGCCGCTTTTTCGAAGTGGAAGAAGCTCCTGGTCCATCTTCTCCTGGTCAGGCATCAAAACCTTACCTTTCTAGGATAATCCAAGATGCCTAGTACTAACAGAAATAGCCGCCCATACCATTGTGGCAATATGGACGGCTATTCATTGATGGTGTTTTAATTTGATTGCAAATTAAACAATTGGGTCAAACCATTTCGGTATTTGACTGAAATGATTGTGATTTTTTGTTCAATATTGCAAAATATTAGTCAAGAATCTTCATACCATTGATAGTCAGTTCTTTATAAAATCTTTGGTGATATTCATCAACTTTTGCCATTACTTCTTTGGGATTTTTGCTTGTATACTTTCCTTCATAGGAATACTCTGCTTCTTTGGAACAAAATAGCTCTTTGGAATTTGAAAAATGACTAAGGTCAATTATCCTCACACAATCCGGTAAAGTAACTTTATTTTTGTTAGAAAATAGCATTAGCTTGTCTTCTGGAAGTTTATCAACTGTGCTACTTCCCTGGACAACTATAACATGATCGCAACTATAACCTCCAGCAACGTTAGACAATGGAATTGTAAGTGTTTTGACATCATCCCAGGCAAATAATTCATATTTTTCAATTCCCTCAGGAACAACAACTTCAATGACTAATTTATTGTATTCATCTTCAGCAACATAAAAAAGTTTACTTCTATCCGCATC
>JAFSTJ010000568.1 GCA_017450525.1 Victivallales bacterium
CCTTCTGTTCGACGTGGTCGTGGGCAGGCGCAAAGTAGCCGTCTCGGATGAAACCGTGCGGCAGCACCTGCATACCGCATTTAGCGCCTGCGGCAAGGCTGGCTATGACACGCAGTTCCTGGAGCGCTATGACGCCAATGCCCCCGAAGTGGGCTTTGAAATGCCTGACTTTGATGATGCCTACTGGCCAAATGCCGTGCTGAATCCCAAGAATGACTACAGGCTGTGCGCACAGCCCTCCAAGCAACTGGTGTTTGAGGAAATACGCCCCCAGGTGCTGAGGCGCACTGGCACTGGCTTTTTTCTTGACTTCGGCGCAATCAATGTGGGCTATCTCAGCCTGACGGCAAAAGGCCCAAAATACAGCGACATCACACTAAAGTTCGCCCAGGAACTCAATGAGGACGGCTCCTTGCGAGAGAAACTGCGCTGCAACTGTCAGTATGTGGAGCACTTCGTGCTGTCTGGCAAGCGTGACACGCTGAACGAATATGACTACAAGTCGTTCCGCTACGTGGAACTCATTTTGCCCATGGGAGCGGAAATTGAGGAGGACAGCCTGCGCCTCATTGCAAGGCATTATCCATTCGAACTTAAGGCAAACTGTAAATACTCGGGGCCAGAGCACCTGGCAGTATGGCAACTTTGTGTCGATTCACTGAAATACGGCGTGCAGGAAGTCATACAGGACTGCATGGAACGTGAAAAGGGATACTATATGGGCGATGGATGCTATTCGCTCCTGACATATTGCCTGCTCACAAAGGACTTCTCCCTCATGGAGAAATTCTTTGACGATTTTCTGGACACCGCATTCATCAACCGCGGCCTCATGACATGCGCCTGCTGCTCATTGATGCAGGAAATCGCGGAATATCCGCTGATGATGCTGGAACTTATTCTCCCATACCTCGCACTGACAGGCAACAAGCAGTTCATCACAGAGCGCTACAATAAATTCGCGGACATCCTTGACTACTATCGCGACAGCTATGCCGAGGAGGACAGTCTGCTCAATAACCTCGACAAGTGGAACGTGGTGGAATGGCCAGCCAACTACCGCGATGGCTATGAGGTGGAGCGTGAAGGCACACTCAGCGTCGTAAAGCACAATGTGATAAACGCCTACTACATCGGCGCAATCAAGGCGATGAACAAAGTGGCGCGCATCCTGAACCGCCCGCAATACATTGATGTCGGCAAACTGGAGACTGCCTTCATCAAGGCATTCTACCTGCCTGAAAAGCATCTCTTCAGAGATAATGTCCAGAGCAATCACATCAGCATGCCAGGAAATGTGTTCGCCGCATTCCACAGCATCATACCAGAGCCTGCATTCCACCAGGCATTCATGAAGATGGTACGCGAGAAATGCATGGGCGGCATACTCTTTTTCCAGACATTTCCAGTGCTGGTCTATCTGCTGCGCGAAGGCCATGACGAACTGGTCAGCCAACTGCTTGTGGATAAGAACGCCTGGCTCAAGACTATTGCGGAGGACGGCAAACGCACATTCGAAGGCTGGTCAAAATTCGGCAAATCCAATGCCTCACTCTTCCACCTTACAATGTCCATGGGCGCCTGCTTTATGATAGATTGGCCCATCAAGGAAACATACACCTGGTAATTTGGCAGCCATTTAACGCAGAGGCGCTTCTTTTTAACGCAAAGACGCAGAGACGCAGAGACGCAGAGATATTAGAGCTGTGACTTTTTCATACGAGGTAATTTCAAAACTATCGCGCCAAGCCGCAAACTATCGAAGCCGCTGGCTTTTTGCCAGCGGAAAAGGCTTGCAATGCCAATAGTTTTGCAATCACCCTATGCAATAAAAAGCGGGTAATACCTCGCCGAATGATATTGATTCACAACTCCAGTCCTTCTGCTGTCTTTCTTCTTCGCGCGTTCTTTCCCGCGCGCACGAGCATTGTTTGGGATACTTCCCCCACCCAGTTTGGGATACTTCCCCCACCCACCTTCCGC
>JAFSTJ010000569.1 GCA_017450525.1 Victivallales bacterium
GTTATAAAAAGTAATTTCTAATTACAATACGCGCTTTTTTGATTTCTGCAAGCCGCCAGAGCATAAAATAGCCCTGTTTTCCGCATTTTTTCGCGGAAAACAGGGCAAAACGGCACGTGATTAGAATTTAAAGGCGGGAATTAGAGATTATTTTAGTCATGCCGTCCTTGCATGGGATGCTGTTCTGAACAATTTTGACACTGCAATGAAACCTTCCCTTTCTCGCATTTGCTTATCGTTCTTTCTTGTGTTTATCACACAAGGAATTTGCCGTGAGGCATGGCGTTTCCTCCCTTGCTACGGCAAAGAGATTCGTGGGCTGGAAAAACGTGATGACACAAATGAACCTTTTTTTGGTGAGACGCCAAATCAAGTCAAAAACATTCTTTCCACAGACAGTAGTCTGTCTCGTGAAAAAAGGCAAAAAATAAATTGGCATCCAGTCGTTTTTCCGCATCGCGAGTTTGTGGAGCTAATGCCTGGAAAATGCATGTTCGGATGGTATGGCTGCGAGTTCGAGATTCCTCCAGAATTATCAGGATTGGATATTCTTGCGGATTTGGGGATTATAGATGACTCGGATGAAACCTTCCTGAATGGAACAGTTGTTGGTTGCATGGGGCGCGTACCAAATGGCACAGCATGGCAGAGCGACAGATTGTATCGCATTCCTTCAAATCTCATTCAAGAAAGAAACTACATGGCCATGCATGTATGGAGCTACTGGGGACTAGGTGGAATTATCGGTCCACCTGTATTGAAGGCCGCAATTACTCCATTGAATGCACAATGGAATATCATGTTTGTCAATGCCATAGCATCCAACACAGGCGCCCTTAACAAAGCCGCCACTCTTGAAGACGCTCTCGATATTCTCTCATGCAATGGCAATCTTGAATGGAACAAGGCTGCAATGCCATGGAAGAAATATGCATCTTGGCCAGGTGATGCCCATTATGCTGTATTCAGATCACAGTGTGACCTTAAAACATCTGACGGGATAAGCAGACAAATGGCAAAACCAGTTGTCGTTGACATGGGAGCCGTGTTTGACGTGGCCGCTTTCTATTTGAATGGCAAACGATTGGGACTTCTTGGAAGGTTCCCAGAAGGAGGCTTCCCCGCCTTTACAGAGGCATCGAGTCGGGGATTGTTTGTTGCAATGCCAGAAGACTGGAAGGCGGACGGTCTCAATGAGATTGCCGCTGTGGTTTACCGCGAACGAGGCACGGGAGGACTTACAGGAGTTCCTGGCGTTCTTCTGGAAAACCCGTTGGAAGACTCTCGTGAAAAAAATCAGATGGGAGAATCAATATCTTTCAGCATTCTGATTCAGTCAGGCAGAAAAGACGAGGCTGCCAGATTGCTGGAAAGAATGAAATGCTCTTCTGACATAGACGAATCATGGAAACTCTCGCATTTGGCGCACCTGGCATATCTTGAATGGTTTGATGGAAATCGTTGTAACAAGGCAGGGCTTGACAAAGTGCTGGAGCCGATGGCGTCTTTATTTAAGAACTACCAGAAGACCTCTCCGAAACAATCGGCTATGCAGGCATTCTGCAATGTACTCAGACTTGCGGAAAAAGATGAGGAACTCATGCAACTGGTCAGGAAACGCTTCCCCTCTTTTGGCAAGGCTTGTAAACGCCTTGCGCCTGACAGGACGACTCTTGGCGACTGGCTGCTGTTTTATGGCAATGCACATGTGATACTTCCGGCTCTTGGCAAAACAGCCGATTATTCATCTCCTCTTTACGATACGCCCCCCTATACTGTAGCGACTGGAAGAAAAGATGAGACTGCAAGACGTTGGCAACCTCGCAGCGCAAGTTTTGTAGCCATCGTCAATGCACATATTCTGCCGCCTTCATTAAATCCTCTTGAATGGGCCGACACGGCATGGCTGTCCGAATACTGGAAAACTGGCAAGCTTTTCCCAAAAAGGAAAATGAGACGCGCCGCCTGGTGGGACGATCACGGAGAGATGCATGCCTTTGACGATGAAGGCCCTGATTTGACCGTGAATCTTGAAAGAACAGTAAAAAAAGGACAGCTGCTCTCATTGCATCTAAGCGACTTTGACTGGCGGCATACTCCCCATCCACGACAGCAGTCAATAATTCTCACGAATGATTCGGGTATGCTGTTGAATGCCGTCTGGTCGGGCAAATCCGATGTGGGCGTTTACGAGAGGTTTGTCTTCACCGAAGATGAAACTGTTCGCTTCAAGGTGCTGAAACACAGAGGAGCATGTGTCGCTCTTTCAGGAGTTTTCATCGACAATTCTGGAATTGTCAATCAAGGAATTCCTGCTGCTCATGTGTCCGAAAAGA
>JAFSTJ010000570.1 GCA_017450525.1 Victivallales bacterium
CAAGATGGACCGCCCCGCAATTCCACCGCTGGACTTGATTGGCGAACTTGAGAAGGTGCTGGGCATTGCCGCAGTTCCAATCACATGGCCCATGGGTGACGGACCTGATTTCAAGGGCGTCTATGACAGGCAGGCGAAAAAACTACACCTTTACGCCAACCAAGGCAAGGGCAGCGCACGCGCCGCAGAAGAAGTGGCGGATGCCTACGATGAGAAGATCAAGAACATCATGCATCCAGACATGTACGCCTCCTGGATTGAGCAAATTGAACTTCTGGACATCGCTGGCGAAGGCTATGACGAGGACAAACTCATCCACGGCGAAATGACGCCTGTCTTCTTCGGCAGCGCAATCAACAACTTCGGCGTCCAATTACTGCTGGACTTCTTTGTGGAGCACTCCCTGCCTCCAATGCCACGCATGTCAAACCAAGGCGAAATCCTGCCTGAAAATGACAACTTCAGTTCATTCGTCTTCAAGATACAGGCGAACATGGATCCCAACCACAGGGACAGCCTCTCATTCATACGCATCTGCTCAGGCATGTTCACAAAAGACATGACCGTTCCGAACCCCCGCGGCGGCAACAAGCCCCTGCGCCTCTCATATCCGCAGCGCCTCTTCGGTCAGGAAAGAGAAACTGTTGAAGTGGCATATCCAGGAGACATCGTGGGTCTGGTCAGCCACGGCAATTTCCGCATTGGGGACACCTTGAGCACAATCCCTGGCTTGCTGTTCAATGAAATACCACGCTTCACACCAGAGGTATTCGGCTACCTGCACAACTGCGCAACTGCAAAGGACAAGCAGTTCCAGGAAGGCGTTGAGGAACTGCGCCAGGAAGGCGTGGTACAGGTGTACCGCATGTACGGCTCCCAGCGCAAAACCGTGCTGCTCGGCGTGGTGGGACAGTTGCAGTTCGAGGTGGCAGTCCACCGTCTTGAAACGGAATATGGCGCGGAAGTCCGCATGGAGCCAGCACCATTTACGCAAATACGCAGGCTGCCAGAGGACGCGGAATTGTCCCAGTTCGAGGGCACATACATGGGTTCCAATGTAAGGGTCGCCACCGATGCTGACGGGCGTGGCGTGCTACTCTTCCCAGACCAGTGGAGCGTGGACTACTTCATGGAAAAGAACAAGGACCTGAAACTTGAGAAGATATGAGCGACTTTTCACCAGACAACTTTCCCGTCCTGCAGTTCAATTCCAATGCCTGGGACTGGTTCCAGGCAGCCTGCTCAGACCTGGAAATCCTAATTGACGACGACAAGAAGCAGCGACTGGAACGCATATACAGCCATCTCCTGGGCGTGAATGAATTCATGAACCTGACCCGCATCCTCACCCAGGAGGATTATCTGAAATACCACGTGTTCGATTCTCTGACTGCACTTTCGCTGGTGGAGCACTACACCGAGCCAGGCGACAATCTGGCGGATCTGGGTTCAGGCGGCGGCTATCCTGGCCTGCCTCTTGCCACCTGGCTACCTGACAGACGCTGGACACTTATCGACAGCCGCGCCAAAAAAGTGGCATTCCTCAAGGAAGCCATTCCATTGACTGGCAGCAAAAACGGCTGTGCCCGCGCATTCCGAGGCAGGGAGGCAAAATCAGCTGCACCAGACCTGTTCCAAAAATGCAAGTTGCTTACGGCACGTGCCGTGGGTCAGGCGGCAGACCTGCTGCCAGACGCAGACGCACTCCTGGCGCAAAACGGCATATTCCTCCTGATGAAGGGCCAGTCATATCCCACCGAGGAACGCCCTGCCTTCCTCAAGGCATTGCCCAAAATCGGCTTCACCCTTATGGAAGAGCATAACATTGCCCTAGACGAAAGCGACCCCGACAGGTGGCTCATCCTGGCAATGAAAACCAAATAGTTCGGAGTGCGGCGCTTTAACGCCGCGATAACATACAAAATTAAGGAAAAAAACATGCCATCCCAAATCGAAATCCCCTTCCTCCAAGTAGGCACCCTGTCGCTGAAGACCGCCGCCTCCCCTGCACGCGATTGCTGGACACTGGGATGCGAGACGCTGGACCGCGACTACGCCAACTTCGATGCATACAAGGACTATATCCCGCAGTTGGCAGTCGGCTCCCTGCGCTTTCAGGCTGGCTGGGCAAAAACGGAGAAAACGCCTGGCGTGTATGACTTCTCCTGGCTGGACGCGCAGGTGGACGCAGCCCTCGCAATGGGAATCAACCCACTTCTGGAAACTGGCTACGGCAATGCAATCTATCCTGGCGGCGCTGGTCCTGACATCGGCTGCGGCCTGCCAACTGGCGAAGGACTCCAGGCATATTTCCGCTGGGTGCGCGAAATGGTGCGCCATTACAAGGGGCGTGTGCATGACTATGCAATGTGGAACGAACCTGACAGCGGGCGACAGAACCAGACAAACGAGGAAATCGTGGACTTCAACATCCAGACGGCACGTGTTATCCACGAGGAGTTGCCAGAAGCCCGCATCGGTGCATTGTCCATTGCGGACTTCTCCAATGTCTGGCGCTTCAGCCATTACATCAGGCTCTTCCATGAACGTGGCGCGCTCAATGACTTCGACTGGTTCATGTTCCACTCATACAAGAGCAACCCAGACCAGATCGGGGATGTTTACCGCACGTTGGACGCCACGCTGAAATATTACAAGGCGCGTGGCATACTTCGCCAAGGCGAGGCAGGCTGCCCATCTCAACTAACCACACGCTTCTCGATGAAGGGCGTGGACTGGACCGAACTCAGCCAGTCCAAATGGAATCTGCGCCATTTCATCACCGATCATGCATTCGGCGTGCCCTCCTCCATCTTCACAATCTGCGACTTCAACCACCTGCAGAAAATCAAAAATGGACCTGGCGGAGAAATCAACCGCAAGGGCTTGCTGATGGCGGATGAGGAGCACCGCGTAATCCGCCCCAAGCAGGCATTCCATGCAATGCGCTGCATGACAACGCTGTTTGACGATGATACGCGGCCAGTTGAAGGCGGCATGGCGGCTGTTCTGGCGGACCGCCTCAGCACTGCATACACATGGAAACGCAAGAACGACAATATTCTGGCATACTGGGACCGCAGTAAAGTTCCAGGCAATGGCACCCAGCCAGAAACGGCTGTAGTTGCCGCACGCAACTTCTCATTCAACAATCCAGTCCTGATCGACCCAGTCAGCGGGCGCGTTTTTGAGATTTCGCCAGAGCATATCCAGCTAAACGGCGATTTGCAGTTGTTCCATGACATGCCCTGGATTGATTCCCCCCTTGTAATCGCTGAACGCAGAGCATTTTCAATAATCTAAAAGGCATCTGTGAACAAAGTTGCATACCATGACGCATGTAGAAGACGTACTCAATGGAAATGTCACGCAATAGGTGAGATATCTTGCATGAAAAAACTTTTGATATTCTTTTGCATTTTGCTTTCCATGGTCGCGCAAGGAGGCTTGACAATTGCAGGCAGGCAAGTCGAGGCCATTGTGATTCCGCACAACGCCAAGGATACCGAAAAGCTGGCAGCCAATGAACTACGCCGTTTCATAAGACAGGCAACTGGCGCTGATTTACCTGTTTTTATAAAGGCCCAGGGGCCTGCAATCCATGTCGGCGCAACAGAAGCACTAGCTGCAAATGGCATAGATACGTCTAGTTTTGAGCCAGATGAATTCATCGTAAAAGGCACCCGCAATGCCGTGTTGGTGGCAGGCAGGGACTATCCAGGAGGCCCTTTGACGGGGCTTAAGGCTCCTTTTGACATGGATTGTTTTTACAATAGCAGCCTGAAACTCTGCGCTCTTGGCTCCAGCGGGACTTTGTTTGCGGCATACGCGTTCCTCGAACAGGCACTTGGCATACGTTTCTACTGGCCTGGACAGCTAGGCACTGTGGTTCCTAAACATACCGCAAATGTCGAAATCGGTAAACTGAAGATTCACAGAAAACCCGCTTTCAAATACAGGAACATATTCTTTGGCGCCTTTTCTGGCGCGGATGAAGACGAGGTGCTCTGGTACAAACAACTTGGACTTGGAGGCGAGGCACCCATTCAACTTACATACAGCTTCCGTTTCCTTGAAGGCATAGCCAAGGAGAATCCTGCATTCTATGCTCTCCTCAACGGCAAGCGGCACGGGGGAATGGGCTTTTCCGCTTCTGAACCACAATATTGCCTTTCAAATCCTGACTTCCGCCAGAAAGTCGTCGAGTATATTTGCCGTTATTTTGACTCACATCCCGAGCAGCGTCTTTTCCCGCTGTCACCGGACGAGGGCTTTCCTCGCATCTGCGAATGTGAACAATGCCAGGCTCAATTGCGCCCTCAGCTGGGGACAAACGGCATTTTCTCATATCATGTATGGGACTTCATAAACGAGGTGGCAAAAGGCGTCCATGCAAAGCACCCTGAATGCAGCGTGGGAGGCCTTGCATACAGCAGGTACAGCCTCCTGCCTCCAGAAATAAAACTGCATCCAAGCGTATCGGTCATAATATTCCGCCAAAGGGCTTTCACAGTATGCCCTGAATACAAGAAGGCACTACGGGCCAACATCCATGCATGGGCAAAGAAGACACACAATATTTATTTCTGGGATAGTTATCAAGCAATATGGCAAGCCACATGGCAGAATTATCCTGTATTCTTCCCTGATGCCATACAGGATGATTTGCGTTTCATGAACAAGAAAGAATGCGGCGGCGAATTTATAGCGGCGTACACACAACCCACCAAAGGACAGCGGAAACTGATTGCACTCCCTGGAATGCAGCACCTGGACATATACATCACCTCAAAATTGTACTGGCAGCCCGACCTGGACATGGACAAACTGCTGAATGAATACTACAGGCTGTTCTATGGTCCTGCAGCAGACGATATGCGGGAGTTCTGGGAAACAGCCCGCCGCTGCTGGAATGAAAATGGCACCAAGAATCTTACGTCTAATAACGGTGCCATTCCACAGTCTCGTGCTACGCTTATCTTTACTGCCGAGGACATGTCTAAGCTGGAGGACTGCCTGAAAAGCGCAAGCGAAAAAGCAGGCAAAGATACGAATTATGCAAGGCGCATAGCCATCATTCAAGGCGAATGCCATTCCGCAATGGAACACCACAGTCAGAAAATTCAATTTGAACAGCAAAGCATTGCAATACCAAGAGTGGGAAACAAACACCTGAGATGCCAATTCACGCAGAATGACGGGCGCACAAGCAATTATCCAACATACGTGGACATCCTGTACGACAAGAATAATCTTTATCTCAGGCTGTTAGCGTTTGAGCCTGAAATGGCTAAAATCAAGGCAAATGCCACAAAGGACGATCCATACAATGCATCTGCAGACGATTGCTTTGAAATCTTCCTGCATGGCAGCGTGGAAGAACGCATGACTGCACCATATTTTCGAATCGACATCAATGCAAATGGCGCAATGGAAACCTGGAAAGTGGCACCAGGTGGCGCGGCGCTGGACAAAATATTGCGCAACCCCTGCCGCGTGAGCACACGTCGCCTGGCACATCGCTGGGAAGCAAATCTTGCAATCCCAATAACGGAACTTGGAATGCCCGAAGGTGAAATTGGAAACTCCTTCCTGATGAACATATACCGCTTCAGGGTGGCGAAGGGTCCAGGAGAAATCTCAAGCTTGGTGCCATCTTTCACTACCCAATACGGGGAGCCCGACAAACTATGCCAGATAATCTTTCAATAAAGAGGTGCTTTGGTATGCGGAAACTACGCATGTTATTTTTTGCAGCAATGCTAGCTTCCTTCGCATTTGCCAAGGATTATGCCATACTCTCGAATGCTGCCAACATGATGTCAATTTCCTTTGACGAAGAATGTACCATAACGGCAATCATGCTTGCAACGGAAAAGACGGTGGATTTCTCGCTTTTGCAGATTTGGGACAGGAGCCAGCTCCAGGCTAGACAAATCATGACCAGCACCATGCCAGTCAAGGGGGGCTATATGGTGAATCTGCTGAAACCTGAAAAAACTACTGGCATTATAATAAAAGGAGGCCGATTTCAATGGCTTTCATATGTGAATATCTATGCAGCGGAAGGCATGCGAAATGTGCCCATTCAAATAGGAAATGCCAAAGGCAATCGCATCAAGCCAGTACCAGAAACAGACCTGGCTGTCATCCTGAATGACAAGGTACTGCCGCTTTCCCTGGAAAAGAAAACGCGCCTTACACTAGGTTCGCCAAACATCCAGAATAGAAGGGACAGGGCAGTCATACGCCTCAATCTTCTGGATTATATAGGCATAGATGCCATTAATTCAGCCACATTGCACCTGCAATTCTCCCCTTTTATGGCATACTACCCACGCCAGGTTGAAGTGGAATGCCTGAATGAAGAGCAAAGAAGCATTACCGTAGATACAGGCTTCGGCTTCACCACAAGGCATACTGCCTCTCTCATCCTCCCATTCGCGCCTAAAATTGGTCCATTCAAAGTGGATCTGGATATAACCGATGACGTGAACCAGGCCCTGCAAAAGGGCATTGCCTCCCTCACATACCGCTTGAGGGATTGCCATTGCGACCAATTCGGGAACCAAGCGAAAAGACCTTACGCCATTTCAGTGGATGTTCCAGGCATTTGGTTCACCATAAAATAACTTTCTTTCTACTGCAAACAGGGAAAGAAACAACTTACGCTCACATCGTAATATGCGCCCATAAAAAAAGTGCGGCTTGAAGTCAAGCCGCACCTCTTTGCCTTTTGTCAAATATTACTTGACAAGGATGCCATCGCCGTAAACTGCGCTTTCAATGGACACACCAAAGAATGTGTCATACCAGACTTTGTTGTTGTTTGGACCTGATGATGGTGTACGCAATGAACCGCAACCAGTCAACACTGCAAGAACGATGGCAACGCCAGCAATCATAAGAAAATTCTTCATTTGCCTTTCTCCTAATGCTAAAATACACTCTGTCTTACCTCAAATACACATTATCTGAAGTTTCTTTGGCAAATATACACAAACTGACCATATTTGCAAATAGCGCTATTCCCCATG
>JAFSTJ010000571.1 GCA_017450525.1 Victivallales bacterium
AAAAGATAATGCTTCTTTTGGCTGCAACAACCATCCTTTGTACCATCCTCGCTTTCCCAAAGTGGCTGATGAACAATAACCTGGACTATCTACGTCTTGCCTTCAGAATCCTTTTTCTAGGCATGATACTGCGCCTTATGATTCAAAGCCGCTTTTTCTGGACAATCCCAGCCATTATCACATTTCTTATTGGAAGCATCTGCTTCTTCGTCCATTACCGCCTTTGCATCAGACCAACCACCATTGGCTATACCTTGACTCCACTCTATCGTATTCTCACCCTTCTGATGAGCATCTCCTTTATCATCCTGCTTCATCACTTTCGTACTCTCCTAACACATAGTGGTTTTCTAAAACTACTGGGAGCCAATAGCCTCTACATCTATCTCTTCCACATCTACTCGGGCTACCTCGGCAGCTGGTTGCTGACAAAACTACATACACCGCTCTTACTGTCATCTGTCGTATGCCTTGCAGCAATGTTGGGCAGTAGCTTATCTATTGCGCTTGTCATCCGCCGATGCCCCATCTTGCAATCAATCATCTTCCCGAAAACGTTTGATGATTTTGCTCTTGCCTGGAGAAGAATCATTCATCCTTTCCAGAGTCTTCATGGATGAAGTTCACCCTTCTCACCAACGTACCCTCCCCACACCGTCTTCCGCTGGCAAGAGAGCTAGTCAGACATTTTGGAGAAGATGAATACCGCTACATCTACACAGATGAGCTGGAATCCCAACGCTATGACATGGGTTGGCAGACAGCTAGTTCCGAAAAATGGTGTTTCAAGGGAGATGAATCCTCTCCAGAACTGCGAGAAGCAACTCTTCTTTTCTCAACTTTGCGGTCAATGGAGGTTTTTGACAAGCGCCTGGCAGCCAACAAGCTGACATGCTACGTCTCCGAACGATGGTTCAAACCACCGCATGGTTTTCTGCGCATGCTCTCGCCATCCTACCGACGCATGGCAAGACGCTTTGTGAACTATCTTGATTCCAAGTACTTCCACTACTTTCCACAGGGCATCCACGCAGCCCGCGACATGATGCGGATTCAAGGTCTCTTCCATGGCGATTTTAGCTGCATTTTTAACGCCCCCAAAGTCGCCTTCGAACCAAAGCCTGGCGGACGCATCATCCCCCTCGAACAGGCCATACGCGAAAACCTCCTCTCCCCACAAGAGATAGCATGGGGCCGCAAGCATGGCTTCATCCGCATCTCCCCCGAACACTGGAACGACATCCAGAAACCTGGTCCCTGGCCAAACTACCACCTTTGGGGCTACTTCGTCGCACCCGGCAATTCTTCCACAACCACAGTGGAACCTCGCACCCTAAAACGCATCCTCTGGGTTGGACGCATGCTCGACTGGAAGCGCGTGGGCACGCTCATACAAGCCCTCCCTGATTCCATGGTACTCGACCTTTACGGCCACGGTCCCGACGAGCCCCATCTTCGCAACCTCGCTTCCCGCAATAACAACGTCCACTTCCACGACTTCCTCCCAATCAAGCAAGTGCGTGGCCTCATGCATGCCCACGACCTCTACATCCTCCCCAGCGATGGCGGCGAAGGCTGGGGAGCAGTCCTTAACGAGGCACTTGAGGAGGGTATGGCCGTCCTCGCCTCCCTGGAATCAGGCTCTGGAGCCACCATCCTGCCCCCAGAACACCTCTTCCACGCAGGTGATGCCAAGGAGTTGTTATCCAAGCTATCCTCCCCCATCCCCCGACCAGGCATCGGCAAATGGAACGTCTCCAAGGCCGCAAACTATCTAATAGGGTTTTGTAATCGCCATGTTTCCCAAGGGTAGGTAACAGCATCATATTTCGCCATTCCGCGTGGGGACTGCGCAAAAGTACCCTAGAAGGGCGCAATTGCCCCGAAGGAGCGATACATAGGATAGCCCAGGGTGAGCACCCGCAGGGCACTCACCCTGGTGCTGGAAAGGTTAGATTGTTCGCGCACCGGAAGGGTGTAACATTACTACCAAATACATCGGAGGAGAAATATTTGCGCCATTCCAGTGCGCAATGCCGTGGGGATTTACTCACCCTGGGTTCTCGCCACTCCGTGGTGCTTGCTCCGCTCAGCAGCTTTTGAAAACAACCCTCTTGGAGAACATAGCGAATCTCCCCAAAATGCTCAAATACTTTTTTTGCCGTATGAACTAGACTATTTGCATTATTCGATTATATTATGATTTCAGGGATGGCGAAATTGGTATTCTCTATCAGGAAGTTCTCTAAATACATGAAACTACGAAACGGAAGATTCAATCAGAAGAAAGAATTCAAGTTGCAAACTCCTCAGATTCAAAAAGCTTTGCAACAACTCAGTACATCAATAACTTACAAAGGTAATCCTGCACATAAAAAAAATCCTGGTGATTTCGGCTTAACTCCCCCATCGGGTGCGAGACTTGGCAAATCCCTTTGTGATGAAGTCGGCATTTTTACTCTGCGTGAAGCACAAACGCTATTGCGAGAAGGAATGAAACTGGGGCTTGTCAGCGTTCAGGAACGCAACGGCTTTCCGCAGAACATCTGGATGGTTCTGAAACGGGAAGAAGAGTTTTATCCCCTTGAAGCTCAACTTGAAAATGCAATACAGGGGCAGTATCACGGTTATCCCTTGCAACAATCCGACCCATTCTACGATGAGGTATTGAGAAAATGGAGCTGCCTTTATGAACAGGCTTAAAATATCCGAAAAATGGATTTCAGCAGAAGATGCAGAGCCTTTGCAACAAGCGACTGCAGCAGATCTCTGCATTGAAATTGGTAGTTCCATATTGACACAAAACATCAATATCTGGACTGAACGAGTTCAAAACACCATCGCTGTTTCTACCTACCCATTGGCAATGTGGTTTGCAAATTCTTGGTGGAGACTGCTTTATGAATCATCCCACGCATACGGGGACAACACCTCTCTCTCGTGGAAGCAGTCGCACTATCTAGGGGCTGCCAATCACGGCTTCGTCTGGCCATATATTGTTTTCTCAAACGATGGCTCATGTATAAATGTTTGGTCAGAAGTCATTCCTGCTCCAAAACAATCAGCCAATTTCATTCAACAACATGATAGTTCTTTCTTGATACCCCCAGCTGACTTTCAACATGAAATAGCCTCTTTTATTGAAAGAACACTTCTCCAACTTAAATCATCTGGACTAAATAATGAGTTGTCAGAGCTTTGGAAGATTATAGGCAATGAAATGAACGATGAAAAGCTCAGTTCAGCCAGAATACTCGAAGCAAAAATGGGATATGATCCAGAAGAGTGTCCCGAAGCCTTGCTGAATACTGTTATGGAGTATCAGAAACAAACTGGAAAAAACGCCCTTTCTGAACTGGCCCCCCTCCTGGGGCACACACCCAGTGCCATTCTGGAAATTAATAACCTTCAAGGCCTTACGGGGACTCCTCAAGTTGCTTGTCTCCCCAATTCTCCCACCACCACTCCTTGGAAACAGGGAGTTGAGGCGGCACACTCTTTACGTAAAAAAGCAGGTTTATCCGACAAACCCATTACCAATGCTCAACTTTGTGATTTTTTGGGTGTTCGAAAAGCCGATTTTGAAAATGACAATCTTGGTGCGGAATGTAAACTTCCACTAACTGTTGGGAAAATTGCCGATTCTGGTAATTACCATTTTATCCTGCGTAAACGAATGCAAACAGGCAGGCGCTTTGAAATGGCTCGCCTTCTTGGCAATTACATCACCCAATCTCCGACGGAGAAAGAGTGGCTTGTTTGCACTGATTATTCAACTGCCGCACAAAAAGCCCAGAGAGCTTTCGCCGCTGAATTCCTATGCCCCTTCGAAGCACTGCGGGCATTTCTCGATAACGACTTCTCCGAAGCACGCCAGGAAGAGGCTGCTAATCACTTTATGGTCAGCCCCTTAACCATCAACTCCACTCTGAAAAACAACCACTATCTCACTGCATAGAGTTGTTATATCCTGCCCTGTTTCCACTCGCCCCGCATTCCCTATGGATTTTATTGACCGTGAAGAAGAGTTGCGACACCTGAGGCAGCTGTCCCAGGCGAATAAAGGTGGTTTTGTCGTCGTTTACGGTCGGCGACGCATTGGGAAAAGTTCCCTTCTGATGAAATGGAGCCAAGAGACCAATGGCCTTTACTGGGTTAGCGACACATCCTCGGCAGCCATACAACGCCAGACCTTTGCCTTAAGCATCGCAACCCGTTTCCCTGGTTTTGACGAGGTCGTCTATCCCACATGGCAAGCTTTGCTGAATGCCTTGGCACTCAGGGCTAAGGCTATCTCCTGGCATGGTCCTGTGGTTTTCGACGAGTTTCCTTATCTGGTTGCCTCCGACTCCACCATTCCTGGCATCTTTCAAGCTTGGATTGATTCAGAATTACAGCGCAAGGGGCTTCTTGTCGTCATTTCTGGTTCAAGCCAACACATGATGCAAGGTCTTGCTTTGCAAAAAGATTCTCCACTATATGGACGCGCACAGGCGATTCTTCCCATCGCTCCCATAGCAGCTGGCTTTATGAAGGAAGCCCTCCACTTGACCAGCCCCCTTCAAGTCATTAAAGCATACTCCATCTGGGGAGGGATTCCACGTTATTGGCAGGCAGCAGAACCTTTCTCTGACAACCTGGATGATTCCCTGGAGGAGCTGGTTTTCAATCCACTTGGATTATTCCACGAAGAACCCAATTTTCTCCTTCAATCGGAGATACCAAGCGCTATTTCTCTCCGCCCATATTTGGATGCCATTGGCTTTGGCGCACATAGAATGAGCGAACTGGCTTCGCGACTTCAGCAACCAACTACTGCCCTGTCACGACCTATTGCACGCCTCATCGAACTGGGACTCATCAAGAAAGATATTCCTTTTGGCGAATCAGAACATAATTCAAAAAAAACATTGTACAGCATAGCAGACCCATTCTGCCACTTCTGGTTTCATATTCTTGCCCTCAGGCGAGCAATCTTTGAAAACACCACCAAACAAGGCCGCCTTCTTCTGTGGCATAAATACGACCAATCTATTTTCGCTTTCCAGTGGGAAGAACTGGCTAGAAAAAACGTCCACCGTTGCACTAAGCTCCTCTCAAAACTCCACAAAGACGATTTGTGGCTGCCAGCAAAACGCTGGTGGCAGGAAAACTACCCTGAATGGGATATCATCTCCACAAACCTTGACGGAAACATCGCCCTCCTTGGCGAGGTCAAATGGTCGGAAAAAACCTTCACTTCTCTGGAAATCAAACAACTGACTAACAATCTGCTCTCACGTGAACGCCCACGGGGACTCCCTGAAAATGCGTTCTTCGTCCTCTTAATTCCCACTGTCGCCCCAAATCTGAGAGTCCCCGCAAACATCTGCCTTCTCACCGCAGATGACATCCTGAACGCTACTCTTAATTGTTGAGCAAAAATTAACTAAATATTATACAGAAAAACATTATGCACAAAAACATTATGTTTTGCTGCATAATATTTGAATAATCCAACTTTCACCATGCGAATCCTCCACGTAACAGCTGGCATACAGGAGACCTGCGGCGTCTCGCGCTTCGTTATGGAGACGGCACGAGCGCAGATAGCGGCGGGACATGAGGTCTGCGTCGTCACCTCCATGACCTGCGGATACCCCGTTGGCGACGTGGACGTTCGTCTGACGCGAAACCCCACCTCCATCGAATTCACTCCTGATATCGTCCATCTCCACTGCATCTGGAATATGTATGTGCATAAGATGGCAGTTTGGAGCAGACAACGGCACATTCCGTATATCATCTCCCCCCATGGTGCTTTGACCAGCTGGGCCCTCCGCTACAAATGGTGGAAGAAGCTCCCCGCCCTGCTCCTCTACCAGTACAGAGATTTGCGCAAAGCAAGTGCCTTCCATGTTACTGTACCAGAAGAGGAAAACGACCTGCGGCGTCTCCACCTTAAGCAGCCTGTCGTCGTTGCTCCGCTGGGGGTCAGTTTATTAGACACTAATAATCATATTTCCAAAGGGAAAGACATCCTGTTCATCAGTCGTATTCATCCCAAAAAAGGGATAGCGACTTTACTGCATTCCTGGTCACAAATCGATTCTGCCGTTCGCTCTGGATGGCGTTTGATCATCGCAGGTCCCGACGACATCGGCCATCAGCAGGAGTTGAAAGAGCTGGCTGAATCCCTTGGACTCTCCGTGCGCGACTTCTCCAATGAACTGGCATTCGGAAAAAAGCAGAGTCACGGGGGTGGCGAAGTCCCCCTTTCCATCTACCAGGAGAA
>JAFSTJ010000572.1 GCA_017450525.1 Victivallales bacterium
CGACCGCATCAACGGCATTCGCGAATACCTCCAGCATCTCATCCAGGTGCGCGGCTTCGGCTTGTTCCAGACAAAGCCTTTCCTCCATGCCACCAGGGAACTCCTCAGCGCAATTGGCGAGGCTCACAGCGCCTTCAATTCAACGGAAATCCTCAAGAAGAACGGCATCAACGCCGTGCTGGTGGACATGACTGGATGGAAGCAAAGTGAACTGCTGCCTTTTGACGAGGTGGTGCGCAATGCGTTCCAGGGAATGGACTTCTCAAAGTGCATGCCTATTGTCACAGGTTATGTCAAGTTTGACGAGGGCATCATGTCCCGCTTCGATCGCGGCTACAGCGAAATCACATTCAGCAAGGTGGCCGTGATTACAGGCGCCAAGGAAGGCATCATCCACAAGGAATACCATCTCTGCACTGGTGATCCCGCACTTATCGGTGTGGACAAGGTCCGCGTCATCGGCCACACCAACTTCGACATTGCCGACCAGCTTTCCGATTTGGACATGGAGGCTATTCATTCCAAGGCCTCCAAGGAGATGGAGCACTGCGGCATCCCGATTCGCGTGAAGAACGCATTTGACCCCGAGCATCCAGGCACGCTCATCAGCAACGACTATGTTTCTCCTGTGCCAAGGGTGGAGATGATCTGCGGGCGCAATGACATCGAGGCAATCGAAGTCATGGATCCTGAGATGGTCAGCTGCGTTGGATACGACTATCATCTGATGCAGAGCATGGTGGATACTGGCATCAGCTACGTGGCTAAGAACACGAACGCAAATACTATCACACATTTCATACCGCAGAAAAACCGCCGTCTGGACGAGTGCGTGGAATTGATTAGAAAGCGCCTGCCAAGCGCCTCCGTGCGCCGTTTCCCAGTGGCGCTGGTATCCGTCATTGGCAGCAACATGTCCATCCCAGGCTTCCTTTCCAAGGCGGCAGATGCTCTGCGCCTGGCAAAGATCAATGTTTTGGCACTGTCCCAGTCCACCCGCCAGGTAAATATGCAGTTCGTGGTCGAGCGCAAGAACTTTGAGATAGCCCAGCAGGTTTTGCACAAGACATTCGTTGAGGACGCTCCAGACGCACCAGGCACGCTGTATTGATGTAGTTCGCGCGGTCCCTGGCCGCGCAGACAATTTTAAAATACGATGCCTGAAATCATCTACAGCGACAATCATCTGCTATGCATGGACAAGCCAGGCGGTTTGTTGACGCAGCCTTCAGGCACGGACCGCGATTCTCTGGAAAACCAGGGCAAGGACTGGATACGGCAGCAGACTGGCAAGACGGGCAACATATTCCTGGAGGCGGTTCACCGCATAGATGCAGCAGCCTGCGGGGTGGTGCTTTTCGCGCGTACCAGCAAGGCATTGTCCCGCTTGAATCAGGCTATCAGGGAAGGAGCCTGCCGCAAAGAGTACCGCGTGCTGGTGGAAGGGCGTCCTGGTAGTCGTCATTGCATATTGCGGGACTTTATCATCCACGATGAGCACAAGGCGCGAATTGTGGAAGAACGCACACCAAAGGCTGTTGAGGCGCATCTGGAATATTGGGTGCTGAAGGAAGCTGGCGGTTTTGCATTGCTGAAGGTGCTGCTTGGTAGCGGGCGTTATCACCAGATACGTGCGCAAATGGCGCATATCGGGCATCCCATTGTTGGTGACAGGCATTACGGGGCCCATTCCCAATTCAGTGACAATGGCTCTATCGCCTTGCAGCACTACTGCCTTACAATTAGGCATCCAGTGAGCCACGATGAAATGACATTTCAGTCAAGATTGACTTTGATTTAGCAGAATCATGGACATTGCTGACATCATCAGATACGCGGGCGGCGATCCCGAGAAACTAAAAGATTTGGATTATCTCTGGAAGGAAAGCGAGGAATCATTCCCCGCCGAGGGCATTTTCTTCCTGAAGGACGATGTGTGGCGTCGTGCTTTTGATTATTGCAGTGTGCCAAGGGAGCTGGAAGGGCAGGTGGAATGCCTTATTGAAAAGGTCAAGAAGGACGAGACATTGTTGCATCTACTCTGGAACATCTATTATCGCCAGAAAGGGCCAGAGCGCAGTGCCAAGAAAGGCGTGAGCGGCTGGCCGCAGCCTGTCAGCCTTGGCGAAGAACGTCATCTTTTCTACCTTCTGCCTGTGTTTGCCATTGCGGACGCCGTAATTGAACAGCACCGTCAGCGAGGCATTCCCGACCAGATAACCCGCGATACACTTAAAAAAGTCAACGAGCAGATGACCTATCTCTGCAAGAGGGACTTTGGCTATGTGGGGCTTAATTCTAGCCACATCAGCTGGCTCACATACTATCGGGACGAGCCGTACGTGAGGCTGGGACGCTTTGAATTCTGGGTGCGGAAGGATTTCTACTACAAATGCTATATCTACCGCAATGACAAGACCAAGGAGAGCGTGGCATTTCCCCCAGACGGCACCAGGTTCACATATCAGGGCGAGACGCTTGCCGCCAATCCGCCAGAAAATATGCCGTATTGGACCAGCGTTTACCAGGACGATGGCAAGGTTGCATTCGGTACGCCCATGAGCCCCAGGGGCTATGCCTTGAACCGCATCATCCGCCTTGATTTGCGTGAATGGCGGCGGCTTTATGCGGTGGATGAGGACCGCTATGCACAGATGCACATACCACAAGGCGGCAATATGACCCCTGATGCCTGTCGTGAGTCCCTGGCGCAGGTAACGCCGTTCTTCAAGAAATACTATGGGCTGGACATACCATTGGTGCATACAACTTCCTGGATTTTCGGCTCGCAGTTGTGGCAGTTCCTGCCAGAGAAGTCCAATCTCCTGGATTTCCAGAGGAATCTGTACTGCCTTCCCATGGGATACAATGAACCCGCCATTGGAATATATTTCATATTCCCGTCGAATGTGCCTTTTGATGTGAATACAGCACCAAGGGACAACAGCCTCAGGCGCGGTGTCATAGACTATCTGCGCAGTGGTGGGCAGTGGAAAGGCGGCGCAATGTTCTTTGTCACGGAGGACATTTGCGAATATGGCAATGGCATCTACCGCAAGCGCTGGGATGCTGGCATTGGAAGAATCTTTAGATGAAAGTGGCTACGATAGAGGACGGCTGGCTTAGGCTGGCCGATGATGAGGTGGCGGCGACGCTGCAGAAGCCTGAATACTATATTAGGAAAGGCAGTGAGGTGGTGCGCTACAAGAACAGGGTGGTCTATCGCCTGGAAGAGGACAATGGGGCCATTCTTTATGCAAAGTGGCTGTATCCCCAGAACGAATGCTTCTGTAAGAGATTTGTAAAATGGGTTAAACGCCTTTTCCGCGGGCCGCGTGTGAAGCATATATACGAAATCCACCGCGACTTGCTTGCATCTGGCTTTGGCTGCCCAGAACCTGTGTTTTCTGCCTGGCGTGATGATGCCCTAACCGAGTTGTTTGTCAGCAAGGAGCTGGATGTCCCATGTGTTCACAGTCTTCTTCGTGAAAACCAGCATGCACGGACCATGATAATTCTGAAAATCCTGGCGGCGGATATGAGGCGCCTGCACCAGGCTGGCTTCGTCCATGGAGACGCCATACCAGGAAATATCTGCATAGATGAAAAGAAATACAGGGTGTACTATCTGGACAATGACAGGACGCGGCGGTGCAAGAGCCATCATCAGGCCATGCGCAATCTGGTGCAGTTCTG
The DNA here is from genome assembly GCA_017450525.1 of Victivallales bacterium. Taxonomy (GTDB): domain Bacteria; phylum Verrucomicrobiota; class Lentisphaeria; order Oligosphaerales; family Oligosphaeraceae; genus RGIG3456. The sequence continues at coordinate 3,697 of JAFSTJ010000572.1, forward strand.
CTCCCATTTGCCATTCTACTGCTCACTGCCTGAGGCAAGCAAGATTTTCCTAGAGGCATACGGAGTATCCCCATCAGAAGGCAATGCCCTTCTTGCCACCATACAGCGCAGAATTCAGAAAATAATCGCAGAAAGTAACAAACGATAAATAAAGGAGTTTGTCAATGAAAATCAAGATTTGGGACCATGCGCGTTTTGTGGTAAACAAGGAGAATCCGTATCCAGAATTAAAGGCCATGTTCAGGCTGCTGGCGGACAATGGTGTCTCCCATATTCATGTATATCTCCCTGAAATACGTGATTTGAGGGAATACTGCATGGCCGCAGGCGAGGCGGGTATTACCGTTGATGCCTGGGTGAATCCAGCCAGGGAACTGCCTAATCCACCTATGCGCCAGATTACCGAGGAGCAGATGGAGGAGATGTACCGCACACAGGGCATACGCCTCAAGGGACCCTGCCCGAATCATCCTGAATATAAAAGGCAGATGCTTGAGGTCGTGGGCAACAAGCTGGCAGATTATGGCGATGTACTCAATGGAATACACCTGGACTTCATACGCAGCATCAACAGCATGCTGGCGGAAATGTTCCCCTGTGGATGCGATGCATGCCGCGCATTGCGCAAAAAGTACTTCGGCTTTGAAATGCCTACTGATAAGGACAGGCAGATGCACTCCTATATCTACAAGGAGCACGCAATCCTTAACAGGCACATCACAGAGACGGTCGCCGCAATTCACCAGCTGACCGTGCAGGCTGGCAAGCAGCTGTCCATGGCAGCGCGTTCGGACTATGCCAACTCAGCGGACATCTGGGAAAAGCCAGTCTGGGGCATTGGTCCAGCCGTGCTGGAAGGCCAGGACTGGGCGGACTGGGGTGCAGATGGTATCGTGGATGCCATCAACACCATGAACTACCACACCAACTTCGAGTATTTCATGGACAACATGAAGACGCATCTGCGCCTTATGGAGGGCGCGAAGGCAGAATTGTCTCCTGGCCTTGCTGTGCAAAGCTCTATGGGCATCAACGAGCCCGATGCGTTTGAAAAGCGCATGCAGGCGATCTACGAGTCAGGTGCAAAATCCCTTTGCATCTTCTGCAAGCCAGACACCTACTCGCCAGAATATCTCCGCATAATCAAGAAATATTCCGAAATGTAACAAGCAACCTGAATGCGCGCCGCTTTAGGCGCGCTTATGCAAACGACAATGCAAATCAAAATCAACGCAATTGAACAGGGCCAGCAAAAGCCCAATTTCTGGAACAACATTCATTTCCACCCCACGGATGCCGTTGAGGATATCTGGGGACAGGATATACTGGACAAGTTGGCTGCGGACGGCTCAGCAAGGTATGTTCGTCTCTACACCATGTTCGAGGACGTGGTGACCAGAGACGAAGAAGGCAAGCTGGTGTTTGACTTTTCCGCGCAGGATGTGCGCCTTGACTACATGGTGTCCAAGGGATACAAGTTGCTGATGTGCTTCAACTTCATGCCAGTGGTCATGGCAAAGACGCCCACTGAATTGAGCGGATGCCGCTACAAGGACAAGCGTTTCTGCCGTTCCAATCCAGCCGACTACGACGAATGGCGTCAGTTGTGCCAGGCGCAGGCGCAGCATTGGGTGGACCGTTATGGCGTTGACGAGGTGTCGCAGTGGCTGTTCCACTGCTGGAACGAGCCTGACCTGGGCTTCTGGATTTATCCGCAGTTTTTCTTTGAACTTACCAAGGAGAAGCAGGACTACAAGATAGACGAGTATTGCAAGTTGTACGACTATTTTGAGGCAGGCGTGCATGCCGTGTCGCCGCGTCTGCAGGTGGGAGGCCCTTCCTGCGGGCACTACAAGGACTTCTTCAGGCGCGTGATGGAGCATGTCTCCAGCGGAAAGAACTATGTCACAGGCGCAAAAGGCACACGCATTGACTTTGTCTCGATGCATTGCTACAGTTCCATTCCGCAGGATGTTCATGACCCCTTGCGGCACCGCATCTGCCCAGAGAGCATCGTGAATCAGTATTGCCAGTACCGCAGCATCATGGCTGAATGCGGTCTAGGCGAACTTCCTGCAGTGATTGACGAGTGGGCCGCCGCGGCGGAAGGATATCTTGGCATAAAGGAAATGCCACGTATGCGCTTCCGCGAGACCGAATACTATTCGGCATTCTATTTCAGGCTGATTGATTTGATGCGGCAGCTGTCCATACCGCCCATGCGCATGATGATATGCCTTTCGGGCCAGGACCACAATACAGAGGACTTTGACGGTCACAGAACCTTCTTCACTGCCCGCGGTTGGCGCAAGCCAATAGCCAATGCCTTCGCTATGGCGGCTAAACTGGGAGAAGAGGCGATACCCTGCGAAATAAGCTGCGATTCTCCAGATGCAGGCGCATTTGCCACCAGGCGTAAAGATGGCGCAATCGTAATCGCGCTATACAACCATGTGTGGGATTTTGGCAGGGAAGGGGAGCCAGTTCCAGTTTCCTTCAATGTCTGCAATCTTCCTGAACATTTCACCGTACGTCGTTATCGCATAGACCAGGTGTTCAGCAATGCCTATACCGCATGGGGGCGTTTGAATTGCCCATCGATGCCCACCGTATGGGAACGTGAGCAGATTTCACGGCGTGCGCGACTGGAGAAATGCCGCTCCGATGAAAAGGGAGCCAATGCGTTTGTGGGCGAGACGCTGCTAACACCCAATTCAGTTGAGCTGATAGAGATTGTCGGTGAATAACAATATGGAGAACAGGCTGTCCCATCTTTTCAGGCAGAAGGCCGAATTAGCAGCAGAAGCGGAGAAACTTGCTGGAAAGGCTTACAAATACAGCAAATACGGCGAACCTGTTCCTCCTGAGATTGAAGAAAAGTGCAGGGAAAACAACAGGCGGCTGGAAGAACTGGTATTTGAAATACAGCGTGAACTGGACAGGCCAGGTCCCGCCCATTTCAGCAGGGAAAATACCTGGCTTTGGGGCGGGCCTACGCCATATTGGGGTGGAATTGCAAAGCCTGATTGCGCCATGGACGGTGCAAGGTGGTTTGGTTTCCAGAATGTGGTATATGTATATGGCCCTGTTGACGAAGAGGCCATAGCCTTGCATTCCAGCGCTAGGCGGCTGCTATGCCAGTTGTCCGAGGTGAGTCGTTCACCTGGCGCCTCACGGGGCACTGATGCCGAGACGGCGGAACGTCTCAGCAAATTGTCATTGCAATATCATAACATCGAAGGTGGCATCATAGATGACCTTGTGGGGCATTTCGGCAGGGATTTGTCCCTGGATGGGATTGTTGAAATATACAAGGCATTGAAATCCCATAATGACGGGCTGAAGCTATATTCTGTCGTGTATGCCTCAGAATTGGAATCTCCTAAAATCAAGGAAATAGAACCATACGTGGATGCGGTTAATCTGTGGTTGGGATACAAGTATCAGCTGAACGAAATGGTTTATGCCATTGAGAAGTGCAGACTTGTCTTCCCTGGTAAAAAGATAATGCTTGGCGTATTTCTATTTGATTATTTTTCCACGCAGGCGCCGAACACCGTGGATTTTCTTTCAATTCAGCTTGGGAAGGCAAGGGGCTACCTTGCTCAGGGCAAAATAAACGATATTGTGATTCTTGGCGATCGCGAAATTGAAAAGGTGCCTGTTGAAGCACGGTTTACCCGTGATTTCTTCCAACAGGAATTTACCCTGAAGTGATTTAAAGATTAGCATAAGGCAAGCAGAATTGGAAAGTGGCTCGTTGGGTGTTTGTAGCGAAAAGTTGCGTACGAAGCCCTTGCAGTTCAACGCGTGAGAGATTTCTGCGGACATTACTGTCCATCATAAACTGCCTCTGGCATAATGTTGAAAAGTTTCAGTTATCTCAAAAAAAACAAAATTGCATGTTTGCAAAAAACTTA
>JAFSTJ010000573.1 GCA_017450525.1 Victivallales bacterium
TATGGCGTATGCAGCTCTTCCATTCATAAAGCAACTATCAAGCAGGAACTGCGCGACATAGACACTGCACTTCATCCCCCGTGAAACAATGAAATCCATTAGTTTCTGGCGATCCGCACCGTCTGCCAAGTTAAAAGCCAGTGCAAAAATAGCCGTATGCACCGCAGTATGCCTGCTCGACGCATTGTCACCCAAAAGCCCGTCATCCAGACGGAAACACTGCTTTATCTTGCTTCTGAGACGCTCTGCCCGCAAACCATAGTCAGCATCTGGGACAAGTTCATGGAGCATCATCAGGGCATCATAATAAAAGGCATTAGGCACAAAGTTGATTGAGCCATAGTCATAGCCATCACGCTCATTAGTCGGCCAGTCAACCAATATCTGCAAAGGAGCTGGATAAAGCGGAAAATACTGGCATGGTATTTCTGCCCGGTAATCGTCAATGTCAATGTATTTCGGATTCTCCAGCAGTCCCTCTCCATTCAAATAGTTTGCATAAAGCCGTTCTTTCAGGATTTTGAGCCAAATATGACAACTTTGTGCATCTCCTGAATAAAGCAGATAATCACGCACAAGACGCGGGGCAATCAGGCGATATTCTATAATTGGAATCGGATAATACTCAATCAGAAAGTCAAGCGTACGCCGTGCAATCTCGTAACCGCCTCCTGTACAGTAAGCGCCAAGCGCATTGATATAGCAGTCCCCCTCGAACGCCTGACGCTCACGTTCGCCATCAACATATATACCGAAGGCACTGGTGGCCTTAATCGAATACTTGCAGAAATCCCATACCTTGTTCAAGGCTTCGTCAGAACATTCAAAATGCGCGGCCTCATCATCAAATGGACCAAAGACCGCATGCCGTATCCATTGCACAGAAACGATTTCACCGCCTGACATTTCCGCAAAGCGGAAAGGCGCAATTTCACCACCTATATTCTCTGGGATCAGCACTTTTGAGCGCTGGTTTGTCGCCTGGTAGGGCGAACGATGTCTTGGAATCGCCATGAAAAAGCGATTCAAACCTGCCTTCAAGGTGATCTCCATGCTTTTGAAGCAACGAAATCCACCTGGTTCACGCTCAATGCGTCCATCAGAAGTAAGCACTTCGCCGATGGCAACCAACACCGTGCATTCCCTTGCGACCTCTGCAATCACCTCCAGCCGCCCAAAGGCATCCTTGCCGAAATCCGCCAAGAAACTGCCCGCCGAAGTCCGCCGAACCAGTGTCGGCACCTGCTGTTCAATCCTAACTTGCATGACGATAATCTATAATTCGCGTTTTTCTTTGCAAACAATAGAAGACTGTTTTAACTAATTCTTTGCAGTTCCGTGTCAAGGCTGGACGTCTGGATTGGCCAGCGTCACGACAATACGGTCAATGAAGCATCCGTTTGGCAACCTGGAGTTCTTAACGTAGGCTGGACCCTGCAGTTTGCAGGAGACAAAAATATCGCATAACCTTTCAGGCGCATTTGGATCAAAGACAGTCTCAAGCCTTATAGGCGTAAGTCCCCAGGTATAGTGTCCCCACATTCTGGTCTTGGGGCCTGACTTGATGTTTTCCAGCTTGTACCAGTGATATTTCTCGTCCGACGGGGGCTCCGAAATGGTCAGGCGACGCACTGTATGCCGTTTCCCATTGTCATACACACCAAGTTCAAAAGGCTTGTCATGCTTTCCGCCAGTATAGGAAACCGCCATGCCAAGAAGCGCATCAGCATCAGGCACGATACGGCAAGCAGGACTCTGGAGTTCAAAGTTGGCGGCTGTGAAGTCCGCTATATTCAGAACATTGCGAAGGAAGGCAGGAGGCTCAATTGCCATGGTCATGCTCTCTTCAGGTGGCTGGAGCCTACTGTCGGCATGTGTTATGATGATGCGATCCATAAAGCAGCCATCGGGCTTACTGGAACCCTTCACGTATGAGGGGCCCTCCAGCTTAAAGGAAAAATAAAGGTCATAGCGCTGTTCAGGATTGCGAGGGTCATAATACTTATTAAGCAAAATCGGAGTCATCCACCAGGATGCATGCCCCCACATCCGCAAATCAGGCGTAAGAAGGACATTTGAGAACTTGCACCAATGGTACTTTTCGTCCTTGGCTGGAAGAAAAATCACTTTCTTGTCTATGGTTTTCTTCAGTTTCTGCTCATAAAGGCCAATCTCAAAGGGTGACTTATAGTCCTTGCCCATGTATTTTATTGCCATTCCACCTACGGCATCAGCATCGGAAACCACGGAATAGCGGTTGGTTTGGCTCATAAAATCACGAGCAGTACAGTCCACAGTAACTGTTGCTTCTTTAAGGAAATCAGGCAAAACAATTGGATGCATATAATCGTCAAAGCACAACTGGTTGCTTTTCAGCAAAGCAGAGCGGGTCAACTGTGGGCGATAATACTTTTCAAAACAATACTTCATGACAACGGCATCTGCCGCCTCCTTCCAACGACTTGCCACCATTGCACGGTCAAATTGCCCGCCCTGGTCATTCAACAACTTCAAGTCCCGCTTGTTCAGCATAAGCGAATCAAAGGGAAGACGCTCCTGGCGAACTCTGGCTAAGCGCACTGGATCGTTCCTGACAGCCTCTTCGGCAGCGGAAAGCAAGCGGTCCGCCTCCAGCACCAAAGCCCTGTCAAGATAAGTGCGTCGCTGATAGCTATTTCCAGACAAACCATTCGGGTCTTCCGCCATGCGCTTCTCAAGGTAGATCAACAGCTCATTCATGCGGTCAGCAGCCGCACCATAGTATTTCCTCATGAAATCTGCAATAAGCGCCTCCACGTCCTGCTTTGGATCAAGTAGCATCCTCAAATGCACATAGTGCTCCAAATCCAAAAAATTCTGCAATGCCACACGCCCGCCTTCGTGGAATTCCCCTTCCAAATAGGAGAAAATAACGCCAATCTGCGAATAGTAGCGCATATCAGCCGCATGGGCGCGCACTGTAGTGTATGGCAATGAGACGGCTTCCACATAAATCCTTCCATAGTCCCATATTGCCAGTTTGCCCGCTACATTTTTCCATCCCTGTATCTGGCGCAATGGCACCGCATTGGCAGGATGCGTCAATGGCAGCAAGCAATCCCGCACACCTACGTTGGCGAATTCCTTCCCCAGTTGGCAGATACGGATAATGACATTATCCCTCGCCTTGATATTTCTAGGCGGCTCCACAAGGAACTCGTATGCCTCCCCCATTACGAATATATCTGGATATACCTTGGCAACCTCTTCCGCGATGGCGTTGAGAAACTCCAGTTGCGCACCTGCCATCGTACCATATTTCTCGCAGAGAGCCTTGCACCCCTTGCAATGGCAATAAGCAGGCGTATCATTCACTGACAGTGAATAAATCCTCGGGTATCCAGTTCCTGGTCTGCTCTTGTCTATCTCCTCACGCTCTTTACGAATCACCTCAAGCAGTTTTGCAAGCACAGCTTTCCTAGCGCCAGGATGGGACATGCATATCTGCCCTGGGCCATGACCGCCAACCGCCTTCTGACGCACACCCTGTTCGCTGAGCGAATAGTATTCATCATTGTCAAAGTCCTTGCTGTAGAAATTGAAGGTATGCACCCCATGCGGCTGTCCAGTCAATGTATACCACCCAGTCTCGGACAGAGGCGCACCAGCAGAGCGATTGTTAAGCCAGAAAGGATTGTTTGAATATACGCCAAATGAACTGGTGCGATAAGGAAAGAACGGCTTGCCAGTCAAATCCAATCCATTTGGAATCGAAAGTGCATTCTTTTTGTCGATGTACTCCAAATCCACCGCATATGCACGATATCCAGCGAAGCGCTCAAGGAATTCCAGTGTTCCGTAGAACGTTCCCCTGATTGGCGAACCTGAAATCTGGATCATGTTGCCCCCGATGTGCCGAATGCTCCATTCCTCGTCACTCCAGCGCCGTGACACATCGCACTTTAAAGCATTGCTCTTTGAAGAGAAGCCAAGAAACAGCGCTGGCGCCTTTCCATCCCATTCACTCTCCTTTATCACGCTCGGTCTCTTGCCTAAAGAACGCCCCAATTGCTCAGACAACAATTCGCCAGAATGCACAATCGAGGCATCAGCCCCTTCGCAAATGACAACGCTCCAGGCAGAAGTGACTTCAACCGCCCAAATGCCAAGAACGCAGAACAGAAACGTGAACAAGGATAATCTCTTCATAAAGTTATTTATTTTATATTAGCGCTTATCCACAATGGTGCTGGTATCCCAGACATCTACGAAGTCGTAGATTGCGGTGTTGACACCAAGTTTATTCCTCCATTCAGCATGCCCATCAAAGAACAATTGGTTCATTCCTCCACTGTGTGCGCCATTCGCGCCTACATTGGTAGCGAGTGCTCCGCTTGCTGCAAAGGCCTGTATTACGTTGCCGCTAAGCGACTTTCCATTGGCATCGACGCCTGCCGTCCACTGGTCAGCAATCACAAGAGACTGCGAAAGCACAGGATTGACGGAGGAACGCTTCTGCTGGTGGGTGTACCCAGGCGTATTAAAGCCATTCCATGGGAAAACACCCTCGCAGTTGATGTGCTGATTGTAGGCATAACTACTGACAAAAGGACGGTAAGTGTAGGCATATCCCTTATATGGATCAGATGGGCAATTCAAAAACGAGTAAGTCATAATGGCCTTGCCGTCAGTTGATTTTCCAGTATCCTGAGTGGGGCCGAACCACTGGTGGCGATAAAGGTTGTCAGACCATAGCCAGCCGTCTTTGCCCTTATGGCTCATATAATAGTCGTCATAATTGTCGGAGTAAAGTATCCACTCCGTACCGAACTGCTTCATGTTGTTTAGGCAGGAAATTGTGCGTGCCTTCTCCCGTGCCTTGCTCAAAGCGGGCAGCAGCATCGCCGCAAGTATCGCAATTATAGCGATGACGACAAGCAACTCAATCAAAGTGAATTTTCTACGCATGGATTGTCTCCTTACTGTAATTTGAAAACCTGAACCTCATATTGCAATTAAATCTCATTTGCATTGCCTTTCTTTTTCCAGAATGTTGTTAAGAAATATCATCATTGGAAATATTGATATTTCTCACTGGCACAAACTACAAAAATGCAATTTTCTACTAAAACTTTCAGCAAATTTAGTTTGTAAAAAATCAAAGTCAATTATATTTTCCGCAATTCAATTGATAAAAACTATCATTCTATTGACAAAACAATGCAAGAGGAAAACATACCCAATCTGCTGTTCACAAAAGAACAATATCGACTGATCTCATCATTTTACAGTGATCTTCCAGACATACAGCTTGACGATGAAAACCTTGAATGGCATAAGCAACACGGCGAACAGCATGCTTACAGAGAAATACTTCTGGTGCTTTCTGGAAGCGTCGTCCAACAGTTGAACGACCTGTTCTATCGCATTCCAGAACACACGCTCCTGTTGGTAAACCAGCACGAAAAACACACCATTGGCTACAGCAATGACAGCGAAGGTCTGCATTGCTGGATTGTATTGCTTCCAGGAGAACTGCTATGGAACTTCGCATACTGCAAAAAAGGCGAATATTCTTACATCAAACGCGGTGGCCTACCTCGGTCTGAGCTATACAATGCCCTGGAACGATGCTGGAAAAACTGCTCAAGCGTTATGCCAGAATTGGAAAAGAAGGCGTGTGTCTCCGAAATACATGGTCTTCTTTCCCTGATTCTCATATCCATAGGAAGGCAATTGTCAAATCCACAACGCCAGCCACAACTGTCCAGTGAGGAATGCGCCCGCAGCGCAATCCAGCACGTCGCGGCATACCTTCATGAAAACTGCGGTTGCAGTGAAAAGGAAATGGCACGCATGGCAGGATATTCCCAAGTGCATTTCGTGCGACTTTTCCAACGTCATACAGGAATGACTCCGAAAAAATACATCAATGTGATAAGATATAGAAAATATGCAGAGCTAAAAGGCAAAATGCCAGTCAAGCAATTGGCTGCGATATTGGGTTTTGGCTCAAGCAGTGCATTCGCGCACTGGCTGTCATTTGATCAGGCCAGGATAAGAAAACAGAACAGACGCACGTAACGGGATAATGATGTGAGCTGCACTCCACCACCTCTCCATGCTGACTTCAAGCAGGCTGTTCCAAGGACACCATGGATGACGTGGCTGCAAATGCAGGATATACTGAACGAAACTAGTTAACCCGCTATGCAGGAATGCATCCTGCACATAAAGAAGGAAACATCAAGAAGAAAAACTTGGAATAATGACTATGACGCAGGATTTCTCAGTAAAAATGCCGCCCTACCCTGACGGTGAACCTGGATTTGTGGATATGCTGAAAAGGCACGAGCCTTTTATCCCCTCCTGGGACAGGAACTTTACGCCACAAGAAGATGAAATTGACCTGCTGGCAGGCATTTTCCTGGAGACAAACTTTCCTGATGACAAAGGGCTACTAGATACTGCATACGCCGACTTCAGGCGCTTTCTCGAAGAAGGCGGCCTAACGGGAAATGCAATACCCCTTCGCACACGTCAATGCCAAGGCATGCAAAAGGAGGAATACCGCCTGGTGGTGGAGGAATCATTGATACTGCTAGAGGCTGGCGACACGGAGGGCATACGGCGTGGCATCTATTTTCTCATGGACGAAATCACCGCCAAACCATATCTAAAGATGGGAAGCACGACACGCAAGCCATGGCTCAAAAACAGAATATCACGCTGCTTCTTCGGCCCCATCAAACGCCCGCCATTCAATATCGACGAGTTGATGAACGACATTGACTACTATCCAGAGGAATATCTTGGCAAGCTGGCGCGAGAAGGCGTAAATGGTCTCTGGCTCACTATCACATTCCGCGAAATATGCGATACATCCATACGCACTGCCCTGCCAGATGCAGCCAGGCGCCTGGCAAAACTACGCAAGACAGTGGAGCGCTGCCGCCGCTACGGCATAAAAGTCTGGGCATTCTGCATAGAGCCCGCCTATTGGTCAAATGCCATCGCGAATCCTGTCCCCGCAGACCATGAGGAACTGCTCGGTGCCGAAATGGAACTGACTTCACATTGTTTCTGCATCAATTCCAGTACAGCAAAAAAGTACCTCCATGATTGCACCTACTCCTTGTTCAAATCAGTGCCTCATCTCGGAGGTCTTATGATGATTTCCCTTGGAGAAAGGGCAACCTCATGCCTCAGCAAAATCTCTTTGTTTGGGGATGGAACCATTTCTTGCAGCAAGCGTTGCAATCTGTCAATTGGAGAAATCTATTCACAGCTGCTGTCCAGCATGAAACAGGGAATGGAAGAGGCAAATCCAGAGGCTGAGTTAATAAGCTGGGCATATATTCCATACGCGGAGCAAATCTCCAACTGGATTTTGCAATTGCCTTCTCGCCTCACCGATGACATCATAATGGCCTTCAACTTCGAATCTGGTCTCACCCAAAGACAACTTGGCAAAGTACACGCAGGCGGAGACTACTGGCATTCAAAGGTTGGACCATCCGACCGCTTCATAACCATGGTCGAGGCAGCCAAGGGGCATTGCCAGTTCGCCGCGAAATTGCAAGTGGGCTGCTCCCATGAATGCGCCACAGTTCCATACATTCCAGTGCCAAGCATCCTGTACCGCAAATACCGCGAAATGCACAAGCTGGGCGTACAGCACGTGCTTCAATGCTGGTACTTCGGCAACTACCCTGGCCTAATGAACGCAGCGGCTGGAAAATTGGCATACGAGGACTTTTCTTCTGGCGAAGACGCCTTTCTGGAACGCTTGGCAAGGCAATTCTGGGGAGGTGATTGGAAGCATGCCGTCCAGGCATGGAAACTTTTCTCAGATGGATATTCCAACTATCCGCTGGACATTCAGTTCCAGTACTACGGCCCTATGCACGATGGTCCAACATGGCCACTGCACCTAAGGCAAACAATGACTCCCCTCGCACGCACATGGAAGCCAGAGTTATTCCCGTCAGGCGACGCCGTCGGCGAAGCAATGAACCATTTCCAACTAGACGAACTTGTCGAACTGACTGGGACAATGGCACAACAATGGAGCCAAGGTCTGAATGAACTAAAAAAAGCAAAACATGACAAGCAGCATGAACTCGACTTCACACTGGCCGAGGCACTGGACATCCAATTCCATTCGGGACACAATATTCTGCGCTTCTACTCGCTACGCAACAGGGTCCTCGACAATCCATCCAACGCAGTTGCGCTCATAGATGCAATGAAGGGAATTGTCCGCAATGAAAAAGCTGCATCGCTGAGGCTGGCGGAATTATGCCGCCTTGACAGACGACTGGGATACCACTCCGAAGCTGAGGTTTACAAGTATTTCCCCGAAAAGCTGGAATGGCGAGCCTCACAACTGGAGTATCTGCTGGCTGTGGAATTCCCAGAATTAGAGACGGCAATAGCCAATGGCATCGCGCCTGGCCAACACTTGCGCTGGAATGGCCCCACCACCAAGGAAGGCCAAACCCACGAGCAGAACGGCATCCGCTGGAACTTTGAAACCAAAGGAGAAAAACTGTTTTTCCATCTGGACTTCACTTCAAATGCGGACAATCCAGAAACCGCATTCATTTTCTTCTATGACAGCAAGGGAGCAAAACCTCTCCCGCAGCAATTTGTCCTAAAACGCAGCGACTGCGAAAAGACCGACCACGGATGGCGAGCCAATATTGAAATATCCAGCCACGCACTGCTGCTGGAGGACAGTTTCTTCTTCGGCGTCGAAAAAGTGGAATACCTCCCCGACGGCAAAGGCATTCACACAAACGACAAGCCAGGCGATTTTTTCCACGAAGTGCGCCTTCGATTGTACATTGCCTCACCAGACAAGACAACCCGCGTACAACTTTGAAACTTTTCAACGCAGAGACGCTTCATTTAACGGAGTGGCGCTTCATTCAACGCAGAGGCGCACAATGTACTAGAAATTCTTCAATATCATGCCTGGATCGCGCGTGGCGATGAGTTCATTGTATTTTGCCAGCGCCAGTTCCTTGTCGTCGTAAATGTATTCAACGCATTGGGGATTATCCAATCCCATCAAGTCAAAAATCTGGAACAGACCGGCCTTAGTGTAGAGTGGCATGGTCCAACCTGGGCAGTGTAGGCAGTATTTTGGGCAAGCGCCAGCGTCATTGTCAAGTGCCTTGCTGAGGCTGGGGCATTTTGTCATGGAGAGTATGAGTTCATGCCCCTTCAGCGTATTTTCGCCCTGGCAGTTTTCCTCCTTGTAGATTTTCTCGTAATACTCATGCACGCCCTGAAGCCCTTTCTCCGTGAACAATTTCAGGCAATGCAATTCCTGGTGTTTGCTGATGTGCCTGTAATACTCCTGCAAGGCGCCCTTTTCATCAAGGAACTTGAAAACCTCATTGTAGAAACGCACAAAATGGTCGCTGGGTATCATTTGCTGGCCTCCTGCCTGAATATCTGCACGCAATGCCCCTCGCCCAGCACCTGTACCTCAAAGTGCCAAGGAGTGCCCTCGCACATTCCAGCATTGACCTCGCTGGTCTGAAGGCAGCAATATTGCGAAACTGGCTGGCCAAGTTTCCTTATGTGCCTAATTGCAGGGCACTCCAATACCTCCAGGCACACTTCGTTGTCAGTCACGGTTAGCGTATATTTCGCCTTCTCGCGTGTATAGAACCAATTGATATGCTCCACCAGTTCAGAAGCATCGCCATTAGCCAGTTTCTCCCTTATCGACTTATATACATCATGCCCCGTCTTGCGAAGAATCGACTTCAGCGCATCAACACCAAAATGCTCCGCAATATAGTCGAAGGTGGTGTTCGCAGTCCCGTGGAAATCCAGATGCAGTTCGTTGTCTTCCTTGTATCGCATATCTCATCCTCTTTTATCCACAGATTGGCTTAAATTGACAAAGACATCAATCTGTGATAATCTGCGTCAATCTGTGGATAAATAACTCTCGCCTCAATCTAGTCCAGCATAATCAAAGCATTATCGCCTCGTTTCAAATCGAAGGTGTATTCTTTGTTTTTGGTATGAACAGGCAGGATGCCATCCTTCTTTGCGTGAACTGCAATCCAATCAGAGCCAACCCATGTAGGATTGCCAGGGCTATAGAGATGCACGCCAGCTTCTTGCGCAAAACGTATCAGCAGGCAGGACGGCATATCCGTGGAACTGCTCCAAATGCTGCGTCCCCAAGGAAAACGCTTGGACAGCAGGGACGCGCCATCGCCTATACCCGTTGAGGAAACGATGGTTCCCTCAAGGTAATATCCCAATCTTTGTGCGTCCTCTTCATCCTTGCATACGAATTTAGGTGTTGCGCAACGCAGAGGTCCGTACGTAATGCGCATGTCGTCAATCCAGGTTTCCGTTTGCATTGACTTGACATCGAAACCGAAGTTGGCATTCAAGTCAAATCCAGTGATTTCCCTGGTGTATTCGGCGCTTGTCTTGCCATCGCGTACGTATCCTGGCATATAGAACCACAGCACTGTTCTGCCATCAGCCAGGAGATTCTCCTTTATGCTGGTAGCCAAATCGCCATCAATTACTGTACCATTAAGCACAATGGCAAACTTATACCGCGCCAGGCGCCCAGACTTCGCCAGCAATGGCACGTCCTCCAGCAAAAACATGTCGTATGGTGCGCCAATTGCGGCAATCTCGTTCAATTGCCGCTCAATCGCCATTCCCATGAACCAATTTGGAAACACCGAATCATAACTGCGTGTCTTTTCACTCACGAACACCGCAATTTCAGCGCGGCTTGCCTTGTCGCCAATATGTTTTTCCGCAAAAGCCTGCTGCCAGCGCACCTCCTCCATAATCTGTTCATCGTGGTACCAGTCCTGCCCCCGCAAGTCCATCCACCACTGGTTTCCGCCAGCGGAAAGCGTAGCCAGAAAATTGCGCCTAAGCAGCTTTGCGGCCTCCGATGCGGTACGAGCCATATATCCATGGTGGCTGTATGACTTGTGTGTGCCAGTGTCATCTTCTGCATAGTAAATCTTGTTGTGCAGGGCAATGCTGCCTGGCAGCACCTGGGAATTGACGCCACCGCCCTTTTGCCTGGTGGAATA
>JAFSTJ010000574.1 GCA_017450525.1 Victivallales bacterium
CAATGCCTTTTTGCCTTCGGGACTCACCGCCGCCAGCGCATACACGTCAGCGTCGTCGCTTTCGGTGCGCAGCTGAGTACCATACTCATACAACTTGGAGAAGAAGCGTATGCTGTAGTAGCCCTTTCTCCTTGCAAAAGTGTATATGTCGAACAGGCCGTTCCAGGCCCCTGGCCTGGCATCGTAGTACATCATCATGTCAATACTGGAATTCTGCGCGGCGCACATAAGCGCCGCCACAAGAGAGGCACCCTTTTCATTGCCCACCGCCTTGATTGTCTCGTCAAAGTCCGCCAGCCAGCTACGAACGTAGTTGTATTCGTCCAGTATGCTTTCCGCCTGGGTGTATCCAGCCTTGTCCAGTTTTTCGCGTATGATTTTGCTGCGTTCAATGAAGTCCGCCCTCACATCTGTACCGTAGCGATGCCAGGAGAAGAAGTCCAGCGGCACACGAGGTTCCGCAGTTATGCTTGCAAAGAAATTGTCCAGCCACTCGTTGATTTGGCATGCCAGAGCAGGGCCGCCAATCTTCAGGTCAGGGAAGCAGGACTTTAAGTGCATTGCCACCACCCTGTAGAATTTATAGAATTCCTCATTGGTGCCGCCCCAGCATGGGCTGTCCTCTGGCTTTTCGCACAAATCGGTCATGTCAGCCTCGTTCCATATCTCCCAGTACATTATGTTCCAGTGGAAACCATCCGCCCAGCCTTCGTTGTAATGGCGGATAATGTGCTCGCAGACCTGAGCCCACTTGAAATAATCCTTAGGTGGCTTGGTGTTGTACTTCTTCTTCCAATGCTCAATCTTCGAGCCAAGACGGTAGAAAATCTTGGTTCCCGCCTCAAGCGTGTTCTGGAAATATTCGTCCGTCAGCGTAAAGTCATACGCATCTGGATCATCCACATCACGGTCGAAATTGGTGAAGATCAGATTTACGTCCACGGAATGCTCGCCGCCATAAGATGCGCAAAACGAAGAATCATGCGCCCGCATGAACGGAATGTGCGCCTCCGCATAGTCAGGCTGGTTGCCCCTGCATTGCGTTGGCTGCTTCTTTATGGGACCATTGTTCACACACTGCAAAGGCTTGATCTTGCCTAGCCTCTCATCTGAAAACAAGGTAACTTTTGCCATAATGGAATGCTCCTTTTTATTCGAACAATGCGAACATTGAATCGCGCCCTTCAAGCGTCACCTTGAGGCTGCCATTCTCAATCCTGCACTGCTTTCCATTGTATATGTCAACGCCATTCATGTTCTGGAATCTCGCCAACGCCTTGCTGTCCAGTTTGACCTGGACTTCCCTGGCCTGGTCCGTGTCATTCAGCGCCACCAGGAACAACTTGCCCCCATTCGTGTAGGCCGAGGCCATCACCCTGCGATGCGCAGGCAGGCACTTCACCGCACTGTCCTTGGCAAAGTAGCCGTGGAATTTCACATCCTCCCATCCCAATTTGTCATGGGCCGCATGCAGTTTGTCCACATGCCCCTCGCCTTTTGGCGGCAACTTTTCGTTGCGTAGCCAGAAATCAAGCACGGGATACATTCTGTGCAGTTGCATGTACGCCAGCAAATGGCGCAAAGGCCTATCCCACTCGGGACTCTGAGGATTGTAGGTGGAGACCTTCTCGGGATTGTAGCACTGCAAGCCACGCAGGAACTGCGGTATCAGCGAGTATGACTGCTCTACCACGCGTGTGCCGTATGCGATGCGCATAAGTTCAGGATTAAGCACATCGTAGTAGTTTCCATTCTTGCTCAGATAGCGATCGTACATCTCTCCCGCAATGCACAGGTCGAAGAACGAGTCTGTAGGCGTCCTGGATAGATATGTATGCCCGTAGAAATATGCGTCTGGGCGCTCCTTCTTCAGCATCCTGTAGGTGCGGATGTAGTATTCCATCAATGCATAAATGTCATTGTCCTGCTGTACATCGCCGAACTCGTCCTTCCACACGCAGCCATGCTTGTCGTTACCGCAGGCGCGTGGCCAACTGATGTCAAAGTAGAAGCCCGCGTTGCCAAAGTTGTGCTGATGCGGCGTAAG
Source organism: Victivallales bacterium (assembly GCA_017450525.1). Lineage (GTDB taxonomy): Bacteria > Verrucomicrobiota > Lentisphaeria > Oligosphaerales > Oligosphaeraceae > RGIG3456. The sequence continues at coordinate 2,048 of JAFSTJ010000574.1, forward strand.
GATGGTCTGGATGTTGCTCAACTGGAAGTCGAAATGTGACTTGTCGTTGAGGCACGTCCATGTCCAACTGTTGGGAAGCCTAAAGACACCAGGGTTCATGCTGTAGGTGCCAAGCGGCGGCGGTGGATTCACCCACATGGTGGCATAGTAGTGCCATCCAGGAGAAAGCGGGCTTGCTGCCTTTGGTGTGACATACGCGAAATACTTCATCTTGTCCAATTCAATGCGCTTGTCATCCTTGATGCGGTTCTGTATCCAGCGCGCCCAGGTGCTCAGATAGCCAGGCTGGTAGTAGGTGAAGTATTTGCCTGAAATCGCCACGTGCACGATGTTGTTGCGCTCGCGTGCGCGTGCAGTGTCAATTCTCTTGGGCTTCACAGGCGTGCCATCCAGATAGAATGTGAGTTTGCGAGGTGCAGTCACCTTAAGGGGCGTGTCCACCATGTTCATCGTAAGCAACACCGTGCTTTCACTCAAGTCAATTGCCATGGACTTTGCCTTGTCCTTGATGTACCATCCACGCTTGCTCTGTGTGCCGCCCAAAAGGCCAATCTCATCTCCGCCACACCACCAGAAGGGCTTCTGCACAAAGTTGCTGTCATAGTGCTTTTGGGGATTGTCGCGGAAACTAATCTTCTCGAAAATGCTGCTACAATCGTCAAATGCGTCAACATGCTTTCTGCTCAATGGTATCTCCAGGCGCATGGACTGGTATTCAGCCTGCCCCAGTTCCACCTCGAAATACATCATTCCCTCGAAAATGCCCGTCACATTCACAGCGATTGGCACGGCTTTGTCCGTGGATTCCAAGCGCCAACTTGCCCTGGCGTCGCAGCGCTTCAGCAACTTGCTCTTGAAGTTCACAATCTGCCCGTTCACCCTCAGCGCAATAGGCTCAGACAGCAGTTCCTTCACCTGGGACTTGAAACTGCTAATCAGCCCCTTGCCGCCAAATGCGCATTTGCGTCCCCAGCACTCGAAAACACCATTTTGGGCCTTGACTGGCGTCCAGGGCGGCAATGCCTTGTCCTCATCCTCAAGACCGTAGTTCGTATCCTTCCAAGGACCGCCATTCTTATAGTAGCCGTATTCCTCCTGGCTGTTGATTATCTCCTTTCCATCAGGAGCGGTCACCTGGAACTTCACATCATATACCGAGCCAGGAGTCAGTTTCGACACATCAATCCTGCCGTATGTGACGGATGAATCGTCTGGTATCTCCACGGTCTGCTCGTATTCAGTGCTGCCATCCTTCTTCACAAATGCGGCATGCAATTTGTGCCGTCCTGAATTCAGGGAATTGTTCTTGTAAACGAAGACCATCTGGTCCTTTGGTATGTCGGTATAGATGTAGCTGTGCGTCAGCGCGATTGAGTTATGGTAGTCTATGGAATTGTGGTAGAGCAAGCCCAGTTTCTTGGAAATGACGCTGATCTCAAGTGTCCTGTCCAGCGGCAGGCTTCTATTGCACTTCTCCGTAAACTCTCCACCCTTCGCCAACTTGAAGTCCTTTGAATAGATGAATGGCTTGAACGTGTCCATTGCCTCCATCTTCCAGTTTATCTCATCATCCTGCGCGGATTTGACGTGCAACGCACAATCCAGCTTGCCAGCATTCAACTGCCCGAAGCCCGTAATGTCCATCTGCGGCGCATCTTTCCTGAACATCAGTTGCGCGAAATAGGTCTTGTCACCGTATGAGCCATTTACGCTAGGCGCTATCTGCGTCAATTCTCCCACACCCACGAATGTGCGGCAGATGTTCAGGCGCAGGCTCTTGCCCTCCTCTGGCGCAATGCCGAAATTGCTCCAGGGAATCGCCGCCTCAAAATGCCATTTGCTACCTATCGTGCGGCTTTTGAAAAGCACGCCCTGGCTGTTCCAATTCACATCGCCGTCCTTGGAATCGTAGAAGCCCGTTCCAGAATTGAAGATGAACTGATATATCCCAGGCCGCCCATAGATGTCCGCCATGTACAGTTCTATGCTGTCATCCGAATATGGAGTGCTGTCCTGTCCAGCCTGCGTGGTTGTCTGTGCCTTGTCGGTTATCATTCCAAGATACAGGTTCTTCTCATCGTATGCCAAATGCCAAGTACTCTGCAACGAAGAATAGTAGTTCTTCTTCGTGGAGCGGAAACCGTTTCCGCGCAGCGAGTATTCCC
>JAFSTJ010000575.1 GCA_017450525.1 Victivallales bacterium
CGTTTGCCATTGGAGGTATTGCGCCTGTAAGGTGCGGCGGATGTGATGATGGTTCCATTTAGGTTAAGTGCATTAAGCAATTCACGATAGTTGTTGACTACCAGGTTTTCGAAGGCAAGTCCCATTACCGCGTCAATGCCTTCAAGCGCCTCCAAAGTCACCAAATCAAATGCTCCTGCGTCAATGATGCTTTTCATTGGCTCTATGTACTTAAGATAAAAGCGCGAATAGTTGTCCTTTAGCCGATAGCGAATCTCCCTGGCTTTTTTCCCTGTCTCAGGATTCAGGCAGACATCTGCCGACACAAGACCAGCCTCGACCAGCCTGGCAAGGACACTTGCAGTGCGCCCGTTCTTCTCCAATTTTAGTTCCTGCGCGATTTCGGCTCCTGTCTTTGAGCCATTTGCCAATGCCCTGAGAACATTTCCAGAAAATGTCTGCTCCGTGGTTATGACATCCCTGAACATTTCGTCAAAATCCGCCCTCAGGACGCTGTTTGGAAGAAAGCAGAGCCTGCGTATGTTATCCGCAGCGGAAAGCGAAGGATTTATTTCCTCAAGATAACGCGGAATGCCGCCAGTCACCGAAAGCACATCAATAATCTCCCGCGCATCTATTCTTGATGCGGCCTTGCCCCAGAATTTGACGCAGTCCTTGAGCGGCAATTCCTTCACTATCAAATCCAAGGAGCGGCGTCCCAAATAGGCGCTGTTGTCTATGATGTTGTCCCGCAGCCAACTGGACACACTGCCGCATAGGACCAGAATTAGCCGTGAATGTTTCTTGAAGAGGTTGTCCCACGCGATTTTCAAGTCATCGGCAAAGCATTTGTCATAATGCGCCAACCAGGAAATCTCGTCAAGAAGCACGACTGTCATTTCATCGTCATTGATTTGCGAGTTCAAACGGCGAAAGGCATCCATCCAGCAGGATGGAGGAGTTTTTTCTGCCTCTGCCTGCCAGGACAATTGCTGCGCAAATGTCGTCAATTCGTCTTCGTTTGACATATCCTGCTGCGGACGTCGCCCCTCGATTTTGATGAAGCGGCATTTGAATCGTTCGGCAAAAAACTCGATCAATGTGCTTTTGCCTATGCGACGACGCCCCCTGCAAGTCACAAGCGAGGCGCTTCGTTTGCTCAAAAGGGTTTTCAGCTGCTCAAGTTGCTCTTCTCTGCCGAAAAACATGTCCTCTCCTTAGGTTACAATGCTCTTTTGACAAATGTCCCCTATTACGCATTTTGCTGATTAGGGGACATTGAAATCAACGCCGAAAATATGTCCCCTAATCCGCATTTTGCAAATTAGGTGACATTAAATTTGCAGCTTAAAGAGACGGAAAGGGGGCTGTTGCAAAACTCGTTGTAGCAAGGCCGTCATCGGCCTTGTCCAAGGTGGAAATCAAGGGCGAGACGCCCTTGCCACCCCAGTTTTGCAACAGCCCCTCTTGCTACCACAAGCAATTTCATATCAAAGGTGCTATACACCTTCGATTTGTGCACAAATTCTCCAACTGAGGTTCAAATGATTCCGTTGGTCTGGATTGCAGCCATAGCGAAGCAATGCCTGGACAAGAGGGGCATCTGTTCTTCTTTTATACAGGCAATACCAGAGAGGCGTATTGCCAAGCTTGTCCGTGCTTTTGCTAATGCCAGGGAATAGCTCCTCAAGGGCATCCAGCACCTTAACCGCCGCTTCGTTTTTGGAAACATTCACGCAAATGCTGATAAGCAGATCAAGCGGCGAGAGAATGTTTGCGAGCAACTTTGAGCGTTGCTTCATCAGATGTATCAGGATATTGGAGGCACTAGCGCACAATATCGCCCTTATCAATCCAGCGCTGATTTTTTTGCCAGTAAGAGTCAATGCCATTTCAAACATAGAGGGGGAATCCAACTGAAGCGCCTGAAGCATCTTTTCAGACAAAGAAATGAAACGTTTGTCATCCATAAAGAAAATACCTTGTGGAATTAGGTCGTATCCTTTCTTCTTCCGTTTGAGAATTGCGCTACGAATGCCTTTATTGTCAACCAGAACCATATCCTCGCATCCTTCCCAGACAAGTCCTGAATAAGGCCAGCCCACATTTGTCAGCACTGTCCAGAATGCCGCGCGGACTTTATCAGAAAGAATGTTTTTCATTGAGAGAATCCGCGAGACTATCATAAAAAATTCATAATAGTTTGAGCCACATTTATTACGCAAATATAAAGCAAGTTCACGGAGGAGTGTATCATCGTCATCCCGCAGATGCCTTAGAAACGATGGCATAAAAACCATACTTCTCCATTTTGCACTGTTTCTAAGGATATCCCAAAGCGTTCTTTCTTCGTCCAGATGCTGTCGGCAAAACTCCACAATCTGCTCCATCGGAGCATCGTTTTCCCAAAGTGCCTCGTATTGACTCGTCAGTTCTTCAAAGTTGCTTCCCATCATTATTCTCCATATTTGGCTTGGTGCTGTCTCGCAGACGCATAGATGAAATTTGAAACATGACTTCTCATATTCCCTTGAAATCCTTGCAGATGTTGTAGCTTAAGTTCAGGAAATTGCGGGCATCGGGATCGCAGCCATAGTTTATCAGTGCCTCCTCTAGTTCGCAGTTGCGGTAGCATTTATGGTACAAGCAATGCCAGAGAGGATTGTTGTGAAAAATGTCCGTCGTGTTCTTGCTGATGCCAGGATACATTTCCTCCAGCGTATCCAGCACAGGTACCCAAGGTCCTGGATAGCGACAAATAAGACAAAGTAATTCCTGTGGAGTAATGATAGCAGTCAATGCCTTCACGCGTGTCCTCAGTAAATGGCAGAGTATATTCGCCGCTTTGTATTTAATAATCAAGAAAAGCTGCGTTTTCGATAGTCGTTTCCCTGACATGGTAAGTTCGATTTCATATAGCGAAACGCTGTCGTTTTTCAATGCCTGACGCATTGTTTCAGGCATACGACTGTCGATTCGTAGAAAATCCCGTGGTGTTCCTGTTCGTCTGATTGCATTTAGAAATAGAGTTTCATTTGAGAATGGTGCTTCCCAATACACTCGATGGACAATGGACCACAAAAAGGCGTATGTTGCTTCTGGAAAATGCCTTCTCATAAGTATATCAGGAAATTGCTTCCTGATATATATAAACTCATCAATTACAAATAGAGTTAAATTTGGGAATGCTGGTCCAAAATATCCAATTTCACGAGCTATGAACCACAAGAGTGCGCGTATTCTATCAGAAAACTCTTGTCTCATACGAAGCAACTCTTCAATTTTCTCGATTTTTCGTTCCCTATCGTTAGGATATATGCAATAATTACGGATTGCGCTGAAAAGCCCATAGTCATCCTTATGCAACGCCTTAAGGTATGTCGGATTCAACAACATTTCTTCTACGCCATATATAGTGCATAAAACTTCTGACAACCATCCTGGTTGTTCTTTGGAGACTTTTCTGCAAAGCTCAACAAATTTCTTTATGGACTTTTTAGCACGCAATGCCTCGTACTCATCTCTGTATCCCTGCAAAATGCGTTGTTTCTCTAATTCTCCTGCAGACATTGACATTTTCATTCACCTCCGCCATGCTTCAATTTTATGCAGCGTCCCCAATTTGCAGGCTTGTTTCCATCGTGGGTCAGCACCCACAGCACAGGGAAGCGGGGCGGCTTTTCAGGGGCGTTGCCACAGCCGTCCGTCAGGTAGATGAAGATGTCTGGATGCAGGCGATGCTCGCCGACATACTCGAATGGTGGAACAAAAGACGTGCCGCCATGCCCGTAGCTCTCCCATTTGTAGTTTTGCGGAAAACGCTTGGTGTCAGAGAAGGTCTCCACGTGCTGAATTACGCAATCGCATTGGATGACCGTCAAGTCATATTTGCCGAAGGAATTCAGCAGGCTGGATAGTTCAGCGAAGAACTGAGGCAGGTCGCCTGTGGTGCTGCCGCTTGTATCGATGGCCATAACCGCGTTCATTCGGTTGTCCCGATAGGAGGGCAGGTACAACTGCCGCGAGACATAGCGGCGTTCTGGCGGCAGCCAGCGGCGTGAACCGCCATAGCAGCTGGTGACGAACTGGCGCAGCAAGTCCCGCCATGGCAACTCTGGCTTGCGCAGTTTCTCCACAATGCCCTGGATATGGGCTGGCAAATGCCCCTGCGTGCGTTCCATTACCTGCGCCGACTGGATGACGATGCGCCGCATCCGCTCCACAGCCTGCGTATCCCAGGCGGGCGTGCTTGTTATGTCGCCACCTTCTGAAGGCTTATCAGCGTCAGTCTGCGAATATGTAGTAGATGCGCCTTGGCGTCCAGCATCCTTTGCGTCATTTCCGCCAGCGTCAGCTTTGTCTTGCGTGTTTGCGCCCGCACTCTTCTCCTGGCTTTCATCCGACGATTCGGCGCCAGCGCCGTCCTTGCCAGACGAATGCGTGTGTCCTTCCTCTCCTTCTGACGCTTTGTTTCCCTGGCTGCATTTTCCATCTTCTGCGGCATCCTGCGGTTTATGGTTACTCCCTTGTCCCGCAAAGACATGCTCATCAAAGCCCTCGCCGTTTTCCTTGCCCTGGATATGCTCCGACTGTTTGCCTGGTGCTTTGAATCTGCCGTCCTTTGGCGAGGCGCTGCTCTTCGGTTTTCTCGGTGATTTGTGTCCCAGTTTCTCATAGATTTCCTCGGCGGAAAGTCCATCCCAGCGCACATCGTGGGGCAGGACAAAAGGCTCCTTCATCTTCTCCTTCTGGAGAATGAAGTGAATCTCCAAGTCCGCCGCGATGTTGAACAGTTGCTGATTGCGTGTCTGGAGACGCGCACCGTGCAGCAGGACGCAGTGCCATGCCTCATGCGCCATCACGAACAGCCGTTCCTCCAAGTCCAGCTTGGCATAGAAGGAGATGCCCATCATGATGCACCGCCCATCGGTGCAGGCTGTGTGCACAATGTTTCCAGGCATGGGGACCAGTTCCAGATTCATGAGAATCAGCCCGATGAAGGGCTGGCGCGTCAGAAGCTTCTGCCTGTCCTGCTCCATGCTCTTCAGGACTGCCGCCGCCTTTTGCTCGAACGTCTTTTCCATAG
>JAFSTJ010000576.1 GCA_017450525.1 Victivallales bacterium
ATGCTAAAATCCAGTTAAATAAGCAGGTTTTTTTGATATTAACCCTTTTCCCAAAAAGAGGAGTTTTTAACCACAGATTACACAGATTACACAGATGCGAAGTGCCGCATTTGCGGCACTTCGCGGTTCATTTTTGTACCCCTATAAATACCCTGCTTTCAGCCGCTTAAGCGGCTGAAAGCATCTGTGTAATCTGTGTAATCTGTGGTTTCTAAACAAACTACCCTCTTGTGGAACATAGTGTTGATTTTATTATTGCAGATTTATCAGTTCCACGTTGCCGTCTGTCAATCCAAGCGGCATTGGCTCGGGGCGTTTGCAGGTGGATTCCAGAACAACACGCCGTTGCAGCTGGCTCGACTTCTCCAAGGAGAGCATGATTTCAAGCGCGTGATAGGCCAGTTCGCCTGACGCGCGGGCCTCCTTTTTGTCGATGATGGCGGTGATCATGTCCGCCACTCCCACGCTTCTTGCGTCGGTGTTGTAAATGTGGCTTGGGGGCACCTCCTTCCAGTCCTCATAGCCTGGCTGGAAGACCTTGACGGTCCCGCCGAAAAAGTTCGGATGGTGCATCTGCAGGCTGCCGTTGGTGCCGTAAAGCTCAATGAACGGGTGGGAGGACTTGTACACCTCGTAGCTGCCGACAAGGGTGATCTGCGCACCGTTTGCAAACTCGATGATGCCAGCCTGATGGGTGGGCACATTGATTGGATAGATGTGCGGCACGGTCTCTTCGCCGCCTTCGCGGAAGGCTGGCCCCTTGGTTACCACGGCGGTGACTGCCACGGCAGGCCCCAGCAGGTTGATCAGCTGCGTCACAAAGTACGGGCCGATGTCCAACACGGGACCAGCCCCCTTGTCGTAGAACGCTGGCGCGTGTTTCCATTTCTCTGGGCCGCGGCTCATGAACATCGCCGTGCCTGCGAAAACCTTGCCAATCCATCCGTCGTCAATCAGCTTGCGCGCGGTCTGATGGCCGCCGCCCAAGAATGTGTCGGGTGCGCAGCCGATGTAAAGGCCCTTTGCCTTTGCCAGGTCGAGCAATTCCTTGGCCTGCGCCAAATCCACACCCAGCGGCTTCTCGCTGTAGGCATGCTTGCCTGATTCCAAAGCGCGCTTCATGACAAAGTAATGCACTTTGGGAGGCGTGAGGTTGATGATGAGCTGCACTTCAGGGCTGTTGTAGATGTCATCCGCCTGCCATACGGGGATGCCGTATTCTTTCCCCTGTTTTTCAGCCATTTCCTGGTTGAGGTCAGCGCAGGCGATGATGTCCAGTTGCTTGAAGCGTTTGGCGGCCTTGAAGTACCAGTCGCTTATCATTCCGCAGCCGATTACACCGACTTTTAGGCTTTTGGTCATAAATATAAACTCCCTACCTTATTGAGGTGCAAAATTGAAAAAAGTGGACAGTGGGCAGTGGGCAGCGGCAAATAGTTTTAAGCTACTGGCCGCTGACCACTGTCCACTGTCCACTGATCACTCACTAACTATTGGATTACTTCTTGAGGATAGCATCCAGGATGTACCAGTTGAGTTCCTCGTAGTCGCGCTCAGCCCTGAGGGCCTCGATCTTGGCATCATCCAGAGAACGGCTGATCTCGAGGAGGCGCAGGAAGACCTTGCGGCTGTATTCGAGGTGCTTCAAGCCGCCCTTGTCCTTCTGGGTACGCATGACCTTGACATCCAGGCCAACCCATTCGCCATTGTTGCCGTAGCCAGCCTTGTCCAGGACGCGAACCTGGTTCAATGCACGGCGTGGGTCAACTGCGCCAAAGGTCAAATCCTGGTCGAACTTCAGACCATTCTGGTCGTTCAGGTGGACACTCCACAGTTTCTTGTGCGCCAGAGCATAGCCCATTTCATCGGATGGGCAGAGGTTGGCGAGCAGCGCATGAGCAGTCTCGATGAGGCATCCGATACGGGATGGATCGGTTGTCAACAGGCCCAGTGCGATGGCATGGCCGATGGTGGGAATGTATGCATGGTCAACTGGCTCGTTTGGCTTGGACTCGATCATCAGGCGGATGTTCTTGTCATAGTCCAGCAGTGCCTGTGCGGCCTCGGCGATACGCTCAGTTGCCCACACCGGGTCCTTCGCTTCGCGGATATATGTTCCTTCACGTGCCAGCCAGAACACGATGTTACGTGTTCCGAGGGCATTTGCGATGTCGATTGCGCGCTTTGTGCGCTCGATTGCGTACTTGCGGCACTTGGGGTCATTTGAGGTGTAGCCACCGTCGATGGTGTTGGGGTTGAACCACATACGTGGTGCCACGAATTCAGCGGTCAGACCATGGTTGTCCAGAGTCTTCTTCAGCTCTGTTGCGGCCTTGATCATCTGGGCCTGGGTCATCTTGCCATCGCCGCAACCTGGCACTGCATCGTCATCGTGGAACTGAATGCCATCAAAACCCATCTTCTTGTAAAGCTCAAGTTTCTTGTTGAAGGGGATGGTCTTGCGGACTTCTGGACCAAATGAGTCTGCGCCTTCATGGATATTCCAAGGGCCAAACGAGAACCTGAATGTGCCCTGCACGGGCTTCTCTTTCTTTGCTACTGCTTTCTTTGCTGTTGCCATTGTTCGCTCCTTTCCTTTTTTAGTTGACGTTGAGATTCAACAGGTTACTAACTATATGCTCAATGATATTTGGCTTGAATTTCGGACGATGCATGCCCTGGCCGAACCAGACTTCGTAGAAGCCGAATGCGCCAAAGTCGTCGCTGGAGAAAATCGAGGGATACTGCGCGAACATTTCTGGCGTCGGGAAATATCCTGCGTCACCATTTGCAACGGAGACTGCAATCGGGAATTTGAATGGGGAGCGTGCCCTCAGATCCTCACCCACTGCCAGGAAGGGTTCGCCTGGCACTGCATATATTGCCAAGTCGCCCATACGCACGGTCTGCAAATCCCTGACAACCTTGAACTCCTTTCCTCTTTCAGCGAGAATCGCCATTTCAAGCAGGCAGGCATGCGTGAAGAACAGCAGCCTCTCTTCCTGGTTGCCTGGACGCGCGTACCTGTCTGGCACCTTGGAGATGATTTTCTCGGCGATTTCCCTGTATTCCACGGGATCCACCTTCTCGGTCGGGAATGTAACTGCCTTGAGAGAGCACTTCACTGGCGCAAGTTGGATTTCCTCGCCATTTGCCAGATCCGCCTCTAGGTCATTGACATAGCTTTCGCTGATCCACTCCAGGTTCTTTTCCCGTTCTGGAGTTTTATGCGTCCATATCACATTGACGTCACCAGCGGTACCATACAGGAAGAAGCCGATATCAGCCAGTTTGCGCTCTTTGATCTTGCGGTTGGCGTCTCCCATCCAGTCCGCGGAAACCAGCGGCTGCGGGCCAAAGACCACGCCGTGCATGGCATGGTTGTGAATCAGCACCTTGACGGAGCCATCTTCGCGCACCATCTTGATCCAGCGTATTTCAGGATCGGTATGCTTGTCCTCAGAAGTTGTGCGCCTGGAACCAAGCTTCTTGCGAATCGGGGCCTTTCCTGCAAACGCCCGAACTGGCTCCTCATTTGCCAATGCATCCATAAGGGACTTGCGTATAGTGCTGCGCCAATTCTGGCAGAATTCCGCATTTGGCTCGCCATAGCCAACATCACAACTTGCAACGCCTGCAGCAGAATGGGTATGGGTTGCAACAAACATGATGCCCTCAGGATCAAGGGCAAATTCGGTGGCAAGTTCAACACGAAGTTTGCGGCATTCAAGTTCGCTGGAGGAAATAGTGTCCGTGACAACCACCACATTGCGGTTGATGCCGTCATTCACCGTAAGCACCCTTGCATACAGGGGATCACGCACACCGCGGTTACGTCTGCCCAAGAACGGCCCATAGCCGCCCAATTCAGCAAACAAAGGAACTTCTATGATATTCTCCGCACAACCGACTTTAACTTGCATATTCACCTCACTTGTGTTGAAAGTGTCGCTAATATAGAACGCCATTGCTAGTACGCAAGCGCATAATCCTTATAATTTTTACAAAAAATGTGCATGGCTCGCAACGCCTCACCTAATGATATTGGTTTGCCGCACCAGTCTTTCTGCTGCCATCCTTTCCCGTGCGCACGTACATTGTTTGGGATGCTTCCCCCACCCACCTTCCGCTTCTAACATAGCTCCTGAAATCCAGGTTTTCAAGGTGAGAAACAAAGATGTTACAATGGTTGTAGTTTTGTATATGAAACCTTCTATCGAAATTGAATTTTCCTATTAAAACCATGGGTGAGGGATTACCATGGCTCATATGCGCGGCTCCAGCCGCACCCGTGAATCAATGCTTTAGGGTAAAAAGACCGCCCAGGTATGCTTCCAGTTTGAGTGCAGTGCCTTGCGTCCAGGTCAGCGTGGAATCTGCCAGCGGGTCATACCAGGTGGCGTTTGTGAACTTGCCTTGCGGCTCCAGCCTAAATTCTATTGGCTGATTGCTATTGTTGAAGACTGCCGCCAGCAAATCGCCATTTGGCTTTTGATATATGCTTATCTTCACTTTGTCGGAACTGGCCCGCAACAGCTTTGGGGCCTTGTCTTTCCAATACGGCAGAAATGCCACATCCTCCAGGCCAAAGTCTATCTTTCGGCAACGCACCCTCTGCTCGACAGGACCGTTCACCGAATGCGGATAGAACATAAGATTGTGCAGTATTGCCAGCATTGCTGTATGCACGGTCAACTTCGCGTCACCAATGTACTCCACCTTGCGGTACTCTGGCATGAACATCCTCGTTGGTCCCATGTTCACTGCATTTTCGTAGCGGAAGCGGTCCAGACTCATTGCCTCCGTGTAATATGCGTGCGTCATGAGCATGCCTCGATACTGCTCACCCATCAGAATCACGTTGGAATACATACCCAGAGTCGAGGCCTGCGCCGCGCCGACATGGCTTATGGTCACAGACACAGGACGCCCCAGGCGCTGCGTGTTGTAGATGCGCTCCTGAAAAGCCTTGCACTCAAATACCGGCGAGAAAATCTCCCCCCGTTCAGAAAACCAATCGGCAGAGAAGCAATCATAGTAGATGCCATCCCAATTGTACTTCGCAAGATTGTCTGCCATGCTCTTGCAGTACAAGTCCTGCCAATCCCTGTCCCTGTAGTCTGCTGCAACCAGCATTCCGCCGTGGCTCTTGCTAATGTCGTAGTACGTGCCTAGTTGTGATTTCCATCGCTTCTGGAAGTACTTCCAATGCGGCATGTTGTCCAGTATGTATGTGGGTATTTGATAAATCAGGTAGCATTGTGGCCTGTTTGGCGCATCCAAATGCCTACGCGCGGCCGCTTCATCAGCCACATCCAACAGGCTACCAGAATATTTCATCATCGGCATTGAAATGCCCCACACCAAATCACAGTTTCTTCGTGGTCCCGCTCGGAAAAACAGTTTGCGCCATAACTGCTCATCAGGCCTGAATGGATATGGACACAATGCAAACTCAACTGTATGGCTTTCGCTAGGATTCAGCTTCAATGGACTGTGTATAAGCTCCAACTCCAGCATGCCATCCTTATTCGCTTTCATCCATGGCGTTTCATATTCCCTCCTAGCAGGATAAATACGGGGCAAATACACACACATCCCATTGTCAACATCGCCCATCTGCAAATCGGAATACATCTGTCTTGAACTGTATTCCGGCTGCTCATTGAACACTACCGAGCCCACTCCGCTCCATGAATAATCGCAGCGATTCAGAAACTCGGCATTGGCTATTTCCAGCAACAACTTGCCTTTGTCAATCGTGCACTTACGTTTTGCGGTAAAGTCCAGCCTGTATTTCAAGAAGCCAATATAATCCACATCAAGCCTTGCATTGCAGAGCCAGTCATCATTCTCCAACAAGGCATTGCACTTCACCAAACTAGGCTTGCTCTCCCATTTTGCCTGTTTGAAACTGGACAGCAACTCCTTGCCATTGCAGACAAATCGCACAGGAGCCTTGAGCAGACTACGCCCATCCGCTTCCACGCCCAACAATTGCATGCCACCTTTATTAAAACGTAGCGTTGGCCCCCATGTCTGCAACTTGCCGTCCTTGTACTCTAGCTTGCGCCAAGGCGCAGGGGGTATCATTTCAGGCTTTTGCACACCCAACTCATTGCGCCATGAAGGCTTCTTATAGACGCCGAACTTGCTTGCGCCTGTACTCAGTTCCGTGCCATCAGGCTTCTTGATGAGACCTTCCAAGGCATATTCGCCATCGGGAAACGCCTTCAAGTCAATGTCCAGTTGCAATGATTTTGATGCAAAACGTTTTATTTCCTTGCCATCGCTGCCCTTAACTATAAACGCAGGCAACAGATTTTTGCCATCCTTTAGTTCTCCTGTGGCAATAATCTTTGCGGAAAGCACATTCTTGTCTGGATCGATTTCAAAGTCCAGCATTGCGCTATCCGCAATGCGCGTCAGCCTCATCCTGTCTAGCAAAAGTTCATCCTTCTCGCTCACATTGCGCATATTCAGGCCAATACTAAGAAACTCGCAGTCCTTTGGCGTTGTGAAACTATGGACAATTTCACGCCACTCGCCCACATTCTTGCTGGAAGCTGGATACAGTCTTGATTCGCCCAGGTCTTTGAAGTTCTTGTCCTTGTAGAAGAAGATAAGAATATTGGAGGTCCGCATCGAGAATGCGGCAGAACTGTTAATCCAGGCGGTGAATGCATAGTTTGTCAATGACGAAACCTTCAGGTTCTCTATCATCAGCGAATATTGCATAGGGGAACCATTACCTACAGCCTTGAAATACGTTTCACCAAACTTTGCCTTGCGCCATTCAGTCTCAATGCTACCACCCGACTTCAGGCAGAAATGGTCAAAAACAAGATACCTGTCAAACTCCCAGATTTCAAAATCAGCATCGAACTCACCAATATCAATGCCACGTGCGACATTGTCCTTTATCTCCGCCACGCGCAGAAAATCAAACAAGGCGTATTCGTCTTTGGGTATCCTGGCATCCAGGCTTAATTCAAGCAATGCAGTAGAAGTGCCTTCTGGCGCCTCCAGCGTAAAACGCCTGTGGGTCCAATAATCAGATGCAATAAGCCGCTTCTCAAATGCCCTGCCTATCTTCTTGCCTGACGCATCATGGTAACTTGTACTGACGTATATGAGATAATTTGACAGTTTGGGCGATGTCCTGTAATCAAACGCCAGCGCATACGCACTGCCTCCCCTAAGATTAAGTTCAATACGGTAGAAGCATTCCTGTCTACCAGTGGCGACTGCCTTCAAGGCACCACTCTCCATTCCCTCGCCTGGCGCAATGCTACCATGCCCCAGCACTTGCCCACCTGGTGCCCGCCCAGGGTCAAAACGCTCCAGCAAAGGTGTAAAATCTTGGCAGAAAAGTGTAATACCACAAAGCAGCAACAGCAGCAATGACTTTTTCATTTTTACCATAAAAACAAATTATGGGACGTTTACAATATTAACGCAAAATGCGCTTCGATATGTTCTTTTAGTTAAAGTAAACATATCGAAGCGCATTTCATTGGCACTTCTTGAATTATAATTTAGTCGATACGATACAATTCGTACTTTTGAGCATTTGTCACCAACTGGCGCTGATGAACTTTATCCACATGGCCATCTCCATAGCACACATTGCCAACCTGCTTCAGTTCGTGGCAGTTGTTGCAGATGATGTTAGATACGGAGTTGCTTATGTTGGATTGAGTGGAGTAACGGTATGGCGTGACGCCTGCACGATGATAATCTGTTCCATATTCAGTGAAAATGGCCACCTTGCCAGGCGACGGGAACTGCGTCAGCCTTGCCTGGTCCCTGGTGATTACGCCGCTGGTAACGCAAGGAGCAACAATGCCATTGTAAACATAGCTGCATCCACCCATGTCATTTTCGCCAAAGGTATAGCCAGAAGAATAGTACTTTTCTGCGGAATCGCAGGTGAACATCTTCCTGTCGCCCACGAAATGCATGAGCTGCGTGGCCCAGTTGCGGTATCTGTAGGTTTCCAGATTCCAGTGGCGTGTGCTGTTGGCATCATAGCAGGAACCTCCTCTGTCGCCATCGCCGACGAAGGGATTCGAATACACGGAATAATCGTCATATTCGTTGGAATACATTGCATTGCCCAAGCCCAGCTGCTTAAGGTTAGAGGCGCAATTTATCATCCTAGCCTTTTCCCTGGCCTTACTCAATGCTGGCAGCAGCATGGCCGCTAGTATTGCAATGATAGCGATAACAACTAGAAGTTCAATTAATGTAAAAGTCCTTTGTTTCATTTTTTTCATGCCTCTATACTAAAATCACAGGAAAAACTTTGTGGTAATTATACGAAACTTTACGTTCCTTGTCAAGTGCATACGCAATATATTCTTTAATGTTTTTCCAATTTACATGGGAAAATCACCAATGGCAGTTTGTAAAAAACGCATTATTGCGTATATTAAGCAACGTTTTCAAGATAAGATTGCGGGATGGAGCAGTTGGTAGCTTGTCAGGCCCATAACCTGAAGGTCGTAAGTTCGAGTCTTACTCCCGCTACCAGAATATCAAAGCCGAGGTTCAAATGAGCCTCGGTTTTTTTTGTATCACCAAAGCGATGGAAATGTAGTCTCAATCATCAATGCGCCTTAGCGTCAATTGCATCGTGTGCTTTTGTTGGATCTTTACTTTTTGATGAGCACCACCTGGTCAAGGTAAATGCAATTCTCGCTGGTGGAATTGGCGACATACGCGGGACCTGTTATCCTGACGGAAACCCAGAAGTCCCATGTGTTATAATCAGCCAGGCCATCTGCCTGAGTATACAAATGGCTGAGCCTCACTTCCATCCTCCAGAAGAAGCCCCACACCACGGAGCGCTTGCCAATGTCGAACTTGCCCAAATTATACCAATGATATTTCTCATCCTGCGGGATGTCACGGATGTCCATTCGTATCCCCCTCTTGCTGGGATAGTCATAAACGCCAAAATCGGTTGGAAAGTACCCTCCAATCTGCTTCTTCATTATGTGTTTTGTTTCCTTGCCTTCAGGTGTTGACACCAGCGCCCGCCCTGTTTCAGACGTCTCATCAATGACACTTGAGCCAAAGTCAGGAAATGCAAGGTGGCGTATCTTATCAGTTGGATAATCCTTGAATTTTTCTGGAATTTTCAGGACGATGCCGTATTTGTTGGCATCATCTTTCGCGGCTTTTGTCAGGCTTGCCTGCTTGTCTTTTGATGCATATTTTGTAATCCGTTCAATTCTATATTTCAGATATTCTTCAACAAAAGCTTTCCGTTGCGCTTCAGTCAATACGCCTTGCACAGTATTTTCGGTGTCACTAGTGCCAAACTGCGTGAGCATAACAGCCAGTGGAGTAATGAGTTCCTTGTTCACCCTCATCCAATAATCGGAGCCCTCTTTCGTCTGTGCCTGCGCCTGTTTAAGCAAGCCATAGAATTTGAAGAGAAATTCAGCTGTCTGATATTTTCTCGCTGGACAAATGATGTACGGAAGCGGTTCCTTCACATCGCGCACTGCATC
>JAFSTJ010000577.1 GCA_017450525.1 Victivallales bacterium
GGCAATGCCTCCACCGCCGCAAAAGCAGAATTGTTGTCCATTCTCGCCTCTTTTGCACTAGAGGCAACCATGACTTTGTATGAGTGAAACCCTTCTGTACGTGGCTTGACTGTAAAATCCAGCGCCTCTGTCCCGCCTTTGAACTGCAACGTCCTCTGCTCCAAGATATTTCCCGCCTCGGACAAGGTCACCGTAAGCTCCGCGTCCCTGGCGCCACTTACCAACGCTGTAAGCTTGCAATCCGCATCCCGCTGTGTTTTCATCGATGGCTCCTTCCAAGCCACGCCATAATCCAGCTCATCGCCAGCTCCGCCTATTCCTACGCAACTTATTGGAATGCCACGCCGTGCATATTCTTTCGCGACAGAAAGCACATCCGTTCCACCATTGCTAACGCCGTCGCTTAACAAAACCAGTGCGCCAATTGGCAGGGAACGTTCCTCGCCCTCCAGTATCTCCTCCAAATGACTGCCGATGGGACTTGCGCCAGGCAGAAGCCGTTCGCCCTCAAAGTCCAGCACCCGCCTCATCTCGCCAGCAAAGCCAATCTTCTCCACACGCTGCGAAAAGCCCTCGCACTGCACTGATGCCAGGCATTCACGGCGGCTCTGTTCCCCAGGCATGTCCCGTACGCTCATGCTGCGGGACATGTCCCCCAGCAGCACTACACGACAAGCACCTTCCCGTACCTGACTTTTGTTAAACACTGGCTGCAAAAGTACCACTAGCAGACTTGCAAGGCACAGTACCTCCAGGCACAGAAGCAATGCAATCTGCCTCCTGTTCAAACGGGATCGCCTATATCCCCAAAACAAGAGAGCCAGCACCGCCAATGCCCACGGCAGAAGCAACCATATTGAGAATACAGGACACATAAGCTAGGATTTGGATTGCCTGTATTGGCTTGCCAGTATTACCGCCGCCCCAAAGAACACCACGGACACGGTGCCCCACTGCATGGCGGCGATTGGCTCGTGAATAACAAAGGTAGCGACACAAAGCGTGAAAAGCGGCGCAGCCTGCTCCATGGCCGCAGCCGCAGTGACTGGCGCCAGATGCAGACCATACATATACAAGGTATATCCCAGCGCGGAGCATATCGCGGACTTAATCAGCATGAACCACCACTGCTGCCCGCTCAACGCCAGAAAATCCCTGCCGCCTCCAACGCAAATGTATGCAATGGAGGTGACTATGCCAGCGGTCAGCATCCTCATGCCGCAGAGATAACTGGACTTTATGTTCTCCATAAGTTTTTTGCCCAGCAGCGTACCCGAGGTCCACAATACAGCCGCCGCGATTGCGCAGCCCCAGCCAAGTGCAGTGTTCCTATGCTGCTCCAATCCTGTTTCTGGCTTCATAAAATACGCCGTGCCGCAATAGCCTAGCACCACTATGCCAATGCCAACTATCGTGGAGACATTGGGCCTTTCGCTAAAGAAGAACCATGCCGACAATATGGCCATTATCACTTGGCTGCGCAACACAAGTCCCACAAGGCCTGGATTCAAATTGCGTATTGCCATCACATAAAACAGTTCCGCAATTACAGTGGCAAATATTATATAAAACAAGAAACTGCCCCAAAGATCCCTGCGCCTAGCCAAAAAACAATATCCCTTTATTGCGGGAAATAGCAGAATAAGACCAGCCAAGGTCATGGAAACACCAACCATTACAGGACGAGCCACGTCATCGCCTATGACATGTATGAGAATGGGGTCCATTGACCACAAAAGCCACGCCATCGCCATTGATATGTACGAAACCGTAACAGTGTTCTTCATAAAAATAGTTCTAACGCTGCAAGACGCACGTAAACGTAACGTACTGAATGCGCGGCTCCTAACCGCGCACATCACACAGCCAGGCGCGTAAGGAAGTCACACGTCATGAGTGCGCGGCTCATGTCCGCGCACATTACACAGCCAACGCGGCAACGCCCAACAGTAGGGCGAATGCCTCGCATACATACAAGGCACCAACAGCGGAAAAGCGTATATTGAAGCGCTGCAACGCAGCAGGCAGCAGCCAGCACAGCGCAGTTGACACCAGGGCAAACATGAAGACGCCGCTGCAATTGGGAATCAACTTGCTTATGACCGCACCGAACAGCAAGGTAACCACGATGGCAGGAATCCAGTGCTTCTGGCTCAACTTCGCCATAACCCCGCAGTCCAAAGACGCGGTATATCCCAACATGGCGGCAATCGGCAACCATAGCCACGCATTGTGCACCAGAATCACGTATGTGCAGAATGGTCGCAGCAAAAACAGCCCCAATGCCACAAGGCTGCTATAGGTTGCCCGCAAGTCATTGTCCTGGAAACCGCTCATTAGCATCTTGGAAAGCTCCACTATGGCAGACTTCTCATCCTTCATGCATGTAAAATGACGCAGAACAAATACCGCAAGCGTCCCTAGAATAGCGCCAACCACGCGGTCACCTGACACCAGCCAGCAAACCAATCCGCCGCACAGTCCCCAAAGCAGCCCAATCGCCCCGCGCATCAGCACACGCTGCACATCTGTAGGACTTTTATGCTGCCGCCCACGACCTGTATCCTCCAAAATTATGGGCAGCGAAGATACTTCCCTCAGCGCTTGTAAATATGACTTCATTTATAAGCCTCCCTGTGCCCGCGGCGAAAGCCACAGGCAATTCTTCATAATATCCGAGCCGCAAACTGTCAAGTGCCGCTGGCGAAAGCCAACGGAAAAGGCTTGCCATGCCAAAAGTTTTGCAATTACCTCAATATCCCGCAACGGCGCATGGTGTTGCGCAGCTTCTCCCTGTTGGCTGGCGCCATTTCGCAAAGAGGCAGCCTGTATTCCTCGGCAATCAAGCCCATGTCCGCCAATGCCGCCTTCACTGGGATCGGGTTGCTCTCTATGAACAAATCACGGTACAGAGGATACAGACGCCTGTGTATTGCAAGAGCACCAGCATAGTCGCCAGCCAACGCCTTTGCAACCATGTCGCTGACCTCGCGCGGCAGCAGGTTGGAGGCCACGCTTATGACACCCACCGCGCCTACAGACAACATAGGCAGCGTCAGGCTGTCATCACCACTGAGCACTGGTATGTCGCAAACATCCTTGATGGCATTGACACGCTCCACGCTGCCGCCTGCCTCCTTGACAGCTGCCACCAGCGGATTGCCATTGAAACGCGCAATCACGTCAATCGGTATTTCCTTGCCAGTACGACCTGGCACATTGTACAGCACAATTGGTATGCCAGACTTCTCGGCTACAGTGCTGAAATGCCTGTACATGCCTTCTGGAGTGGGCTTGTTATAGTAGGGAGTCACCTGCAAAGTAGCATCCGCCCCCATCTTCGCGGCGTGCATGCTCAACTGCACGGCCTCTGATGTTGCATTACCGCCTGTACCCGCTATGACCTGGCAACGATGGGCTACCTTCTCTATGGCGAAAGCCACCACTTCGTCATGCTCCTTCATGCTCAAAGTGGGCGATTCACCTGATGTGCCAACAGGAACTATGCCCGCAACACCGCCAGCAATCTGCTGCTCAATCAAATTGGCAAATGCCTCGTAATCCACCTGCCCACCCCTGAAAGGCGTCACCAAGGCGGTATAACAACCACAAACCTTCATGGCAAATGTCTCCTCTATCTCATTTTTTTACAATATGCTTCATGGAAATTTTCCATAACATAACACATTTGCCGCAACGCAAAAGCGAATTTGACATTTTTTGTCGCAACAACTGAAAAAAATTTACACCTGTACAATTGGCGGGGGTAGCCAGCGCGTCCCGCGCTGGAAAGAACCGCTCTCTCCTGCGCGGGACGCGCCGGCTACCTCCTCTCCTGCGCGGGACGCGCCGGCTACCTCCAACCGTATAGGTGGAAAAATTCGTAATCAGTCGCTCCCGCTGGGGCTTATGGGGCTTATGGGATGCAGTTTTTCTGCTGTTCCATAAGCCCCATAAGCCCCAGAGAAGCGACCGATTGCCAAAATATCGCCTCAACCCGCAGAAAATTTTCTTTTTTTAGTTGTAAAATGTATTTTTAATCTTACAGTACAGTGTTTTTTGCCAATGTACATTGTTTTTTGTTTTTTTAAGGAGGTTTATTATGGCAGATGAAATTTTGGAGATTTACCAGGGTCCAGACAACACAGACGATTGGGATGATTTGACCAAAAAAGGCCCCAATGGCAAGGTGCATATAATTGATGAGCCAATTAACAATGAAACTGACATAGTGGCACAGGGCTGGGTCGGCGCTGGCGACCAGGTGGACTATATGGCATTCACCATGGAAACCGCTGGCTGGCTGTCCCTGGATGTCACCAGCTACACCGATGCTGTCTATGTCGCAATATACAGACTCTACGCAACAACTCTCAATGGCTCTACAACGTACAAGCTGGTGGCCGTGAAGGATACCACCACAAGCAAAGCAGGAGACCGATACGTCGGGACGACCCCAAGAAACGTGTTGGGCGCGGGAACATACTACATAGGCGTCAAACCCCAAACTGCCTCCAGCAAGGCCAGCATCAATTACACCATCTCTGTGAACAAGAGCCCAAATCACAGCGTGTTCTTCCCCGCAGGAGACAATGGTGACGACTGGGACGACTTCGCGACAAAGGGTCCCGAGGGCAAAGTGGACCATGACACCATAGGCACGCTCACTCCCAACACCGAGATCAACGGCTGGGTTGGATACGGGGACAAGGTCGATTACATGGAATTCACATTGGCTACCGAGGCTACTGTGAGCCTGGACATTGAATCCAGTGACTACGCCAAGGCTGTCATATACAGATTGCAGAAAAACGCGGCAAGCTACACTCTCATTTCCCTGCAGAGCACCACACTTGCAAAGATTGACAATACAAGTAATGCAAGCGAGGCAACCACAAAGGCACTGAAACTGGCGGCTGGCACATACTACCTGGGCATATTCTCACCCAATGCAGACAACGGCGCCAATGCAAGCTACACCATCACGGTCAATGATAACAGCAATATTCCCTACACTGACACAACTGGCCCAACAATCACATGCACAGCTGACACGACGCCAACAAATGGCAATGTGACAGTGACCGCCACGTTCTCCGATGAAAGCGGAGTTGTCGAGAGCACAAAGAAATATAAAATTGGCGAAAATGGAGCATGGCAGGAATATACTTCAAATGGCGTGATAGTGACTGAAAACAACACTACAGTCCATTTCACGGCAAAGGACAATCGCGGCAATGTGGGCAATGCAAGCTATACAGTCACAAACATCGACAAGATAGCCCCTGTGATAACGCTCACAGGCGACACAAGCACATCCTTGCAGAACTCCACTCTCACCGCCAGCACTGAAGAGGGAGTGGAAATATACTGGTCCAAGGACAATGCAAACTGGTCGGAATACACCCAAACGTTGGCTATCACAGAAAATGGCACCTGGTACTTCAAGGCGACCGATGCCGCTGGCAACACGGGAACCAACAGCATCACATTCGAAAACATCGACACAACTGCCCCTGTAATCACGCTTACTGGCAACACAAGTGACTCCTTGCGGACAAGCACGCTTACCGCCAGTACTGAAGAAGGAGTGGACATATACTGGTCCAAGGACAATGCAAACTGGTTACAATACACCCAAACGTTGGATGTCACAGAAAATGGCACCTGGTACTTCAAGGCGACCGATGCCGCTGAAAACACGGGAACTGCCAGCATCACATTCGCCAACATCGACACAACCGCCCCTGTAATTACGCTCACTGGCGACAATGAAACATCCCGCGAGGAAAGCACGCTTACCGCCAGCACTGAAGAGGGTGTGAAAATATACTGGTCCAAGGACAATGCAAACTGGTCGGAATACACCCAAACGTTGGCTATCACAGAAAATGGCACCTGGTACTTCAAGGCGACCGACGCGGCTGGCAACGTAGGCACTGCTCAGATGAGCTTTGACAACATCGCCAACGAGGGGCCCACAATCATCCCAGAACCAGAATTGACAGCCTCCGCAGAAGGGCCATTCAAGGTGAAGGCCACGTTCTCCGACCCCAGCGGTGTCAAACAAGGCACACAGCAGTACAAGATTGGCAACGGCGAATGGGCTGCCTACCCAGCGGATGGCGTGCTGGTCGAGGGAAACTGCACCGTCTATTTCAGGGCGGAGGACACACTGGGCAATCAAACTGGCTACGATGATGAGGTGTCATACGAAGTCAAAAACTTTGGCGCCCCTGCAATCACAGTGAATGAACCTGACACCACCACGCCCACGAACCAGAATGTCATCATCACAGCCACCATCACGGACAATGAGGAAGATGAAATCGTCTCTCAGCAGTACAAGATTGTGTATGAGGATGGATCTGAAACCGAATGGAAGCCATACGAAAATGAGGCAGAAGTGCCAGTGGCGCAAAACGGCATTGTCTATTTCAAGGCAGTTGACGCGGAAGGAAACGAGGCCATGGTGGCCAGCCAGCCTATCACCAACATTGACAAGCTGGCGCCAACCATTTCCTTCTCCGAAGAGACCATACTTGACAACGGAAACGCCTGCTTCACTGCCACGCCAGACGAGGAATTGGCATCATTCCAATACAGCTTTGACAATGCGGAGTGGCTCGATTATGACGCCAACAATGGCGTCACGGTGGAAGACAACTGCACGGTCTATTTCAAGGCAACGGATTTGGCTGGCAACGAGACCACGGAAAGCTACACAGTCACGGACATAGACAAGATTCCACCCCAGATCCAAGTCACAAAAAGCACCAATGACTATGCGGCCATGCTCACTTTGACGGTAATAAGCGAGGACGAGGACATGGACGCCGTGCTGTACAGAAAAGAGGGAGAAGAACAATGGAACGTATCCAATTACACGGACGGCGGCCTTGCATTTGAAATTACAGAAAACGGCACTTACCAGTTCAAGGCAAGGGACCAGCGCGGCAATGTGACCAGCGATGAAAACACCACTGTCGTAACCATAGACAAAATTGACGCCGAAGCCCCCGCAGTTCCCGAAAACCTTACGGCGCAAGGCGGCGTCACGGCGACTTTCTCCTGGAAGGCCTCCAGCGACTACCAGTCAGGCCTCGCAGGCTATGAGTACCGCTACGGAACCTCGCAGGACCTGGAGAAGGAAGCGGCAATCTTCGTGACGGGCACCAGAGCCACTGTCGAGGACATGGGACCAGGCAGCTATTATTGCCAGGTGCGGGCACTGGACAGTGTGGGCAACGCATCAGAATGGAGCGAGGCAGTTCCCTTCGATATTGAAATCGCAAACTTTGATGAAGACGAGACAATCACAAAGATAAATACACCTGTGCTCGGCAGCCTGGGCTTTGACGACAACCTCACTGACACGCTGACACTGCAAATGGAATACGCGGGGCTATATGTGCTCACGGGCGAATTCGGCTCCTTAAACGCAAGCCTGACCCTTGCCAAGGGAACAAAGTCCATCGCCACTGGCAGCATCAAGAACGGTGTCCTCACTTTCAACAGCGGCAAACCAGCACTGCTTGACGGCGATACGGAATACACCATCACCCTTAAGAACACCGACAAGGGCAAGTCCGCATCGGAATATTCCATAAAGGCCACTGCCAGCGCAATCTTCGACAGGATTGACAATTCCGATGACTGGACTGACCTGAAGACAAATGGCGCGGACAGCAGCGAAATCAACACCCTGGGCGAAATTTCAGAGGAAAGCGGCCTGCTTGTCGGAGATGGCTGGGTTGGATACGGCGACAGTGTGGACTATATGTCCTTCCAACTGACAAGCGCGGCCAACCTGTCCCTGAATTTCACCTCCACCGATGCGACAAAGGCCATCATCTACACGCTTAACGAAAGCAACAACTCCCTGAAGGCGCTGCAGACCAATACCCTGAAGCTCTCCGACGGCGAATACAAGGCAACAGGAAAGGCATTGCTGCTTAACGCAGGCACATACTACATTGCAGTCACATCCACCAATGCAGCCAAGGGCGGAAATGCGGACTACACTGTCTCAGTCAACGAGGCCAGCCTCTTCTACACCAAAGGTGAAGATTTCGATGACTGGACTGACCTGAAGGACAATGGTGCGGACGGCGAGGTCGACAAGCTAGGCAAGGTTACTGCGGATAGCGGCAAGCTAGTTGAAGACGGCTGGGTCGGCTACGGGGATGCAATCGACTATGCCGAATTCACTCTGGATTCCGCAGCAAGCCTGGCATTTGACTTGACGTCAACTGACGCCGCAAAATTCACGGTGTACCAGCTGTTGACCAAGGAGAACAAGGGAGTGACCACATATTCGCTGAAGAGCCTCCAGAGTACAACCCTTAAGGCAAATGTGAACGCAACGACTAAGACGTTGTTGCTCGGCGAGGGAAATTACTATGTCGCAATGGAAAGCACAAATGCCAAGAAGGGCGGCAATGCGGACTATACTATCGCTCTAAGAACTCAGGACAGCGTATTCTTCAGTCAGGGCAACAACTCCGACGATGACTGGAATGCCCCGAACCTCACCTGCCTCACGCTGGGTGAAGTGGAGGAAGAGGATTGGGTTGGCTTCGGTGATGCGAACGACTACCGTCAATTCACCATTGAGGAGGATGGCTTCTACAGCTTCGGCATCTCTGGCGTGACAAACAACGTGAAGTTGACGCTGTATGCAGTTAATGGCGATAAGCTGAAGAGCATTAAATCTGTCTCCGCCACCGCAAAGAATGGCACCGCAGAAATCAAAGATGTTTGCCTTCCTGCGGGAGACACCCAATACATCCTCGGCGTCACCGCCACAAATGCCAACAAGGCACAAAACAGCTACTACACCTTGTCAAGCAGCCAGAACGGCGTCTTCAACAAGGACAACAATGATTGGGATACCGCAACGCCAATGGGCGATGGACTGGATATCTGCCTCACAAGCGCCGCAAATGGCGACAAGGTGGATTTCTATGACATCAGCGAACTGGACACACCTGTAACACTGGAAATGACCTCAGGTAAAATCAAGGTCTCATTCTATGATGAAAATCACAAGGCTGTCAAGACAAATGTCACTTACGCAAACAATACCTTAAAGTCACTTAACAACCTTACACTTGCGGCTGGTAATGCCACCACTGGCTCCATTGTACTCAGCGATCTGGGCGACAATGTGAAGTTCATGAAACTGGAGGCCGCCAGCTCCAACAACAATAGCTGCACCCTCAACATAGCAAACGCATAAGCCTAGAAAAGCCGCGTAGTGGCCGATGGCGTCACGCCATCGCCACTATGCGGCAACTGGTGAAAAGCACACCATTGGCGTGACGGCGGGTAAGATTCGCTAAGGTCGTCACACAAGCGTTATATTGTTTGATTCTTTGATGCCATTTCAGTTCGGCCTCCGCTGAGGCCGATGTTTTTAGTTAGGCACATAACCCCAGGCGTTGCTGCGCTCCGCCTGGGGTTATTCACATTGGGCCACGTTGTTGCCATGCCCTCTGGCGAGGCATGATTTTAGTTCAACGCCACAAATTGCCATAGACAGTACCCAAAAGAGGCCAATATGAATATCCCCACGCGCCGCAACACGGCGCGTGGGGATACGTACTACCCTAAAGACTACGGCCCCGATAGGGGCAAAGCAAAAAGGCTGCAAAGAAGCAAACTATTTAACTCTTATGGCACGCCGTTGCCATAACGGCAACTAGCAGAAAGCACGCCGCTAGCGCGAGGGCGGGGACGCCATCGCCACTGCTACTCGGCTTTATTATTTGACCCAGGCTTGCCTTTTTTGATGCGCAATATTATAGGTGATGCTTCCCAGTTGCCATTGCAGCCTGTCTCAATCCTCAATATGCCCTTCTCAGAGAAAGAACTGCGTGGTACCTTGACCTCCAACCGTACACCAAAGCGTGTGAACTTTTTCTCATACTTGACACCTTCTGGCGCACGCACCTCAAGTTCATTGAACAATCTCTGCCAATCCACCTTTTCAATCTGTCTCAGCAAACGCTGGTTCTTTGTTGCCTTGTCATCCGTCAAATCAATTCCCAATTGGAAATTGTGCTGGTAAATACCATCAGTGAAATCCTCTTCCTTAATGGAAAGACTTGGTCTGAGCCAACGCAAAGGCATTCCGACTGAACCCCTCACCATAATAGGTATATTGGGCATCCCCTCTGGCTTGAGAACCTTTAAGTGCATCCACTCGGAGAAATTGTCTGTGTATGGCAGGGGACGCATCGGCCTGGCGGTAACCTTCCAGCTATTGCCTTCCAGTTTCTCCAGGCTAGCCTCAATGAACGGAGCTTTCTTGCTGTCCATTTTCAACAATTCAAGCTCCAGCCCGTCTTTGGCTCCCTCAACGCCAGTAATTGTCAGAGAAGCCTCCCATTTCTCGCTGGGATTGCTCTTGGCGTCAAAGACAATTGTTCTTGAAACCGGCTCGGTAGTGTAGAAGCGAATCTGCTTACCAACAATTGCCACCCTGATTGGCTTGTATTCCAAGGGTTCAAGAATTATATGCTTCTCAAAAGGACCAATGCCAATGCGTGTACCATCAATGCGAATGGTAATAAGAAAATCTTCACCTGGATCAATAGTCACTCCATCAGGGAAACCAACCACATTAGTGCATGAGCAATCCGCTTCTATGCTTTGCAATTTCAAAGGCTTGTCAGACGTGTTCTTTATGACAAGCTCGTGCAATTTCCTGTCCCCCTGGATTAAAATGCCGACATCATGCACTAGCCCCCCACGAACTTCAATAGGGGCATCTCTAGTAAGGTCAGCTTTTGCAGAGGGTGCATCATCATTGTCTAAAGCGCCCTCCTTTTCCTCAGCCTCAACCTGTTCCTTGCTAGGTACTGACTGCTTGTCGGGTTTAGCCTCGTCTTTTTTATCTTCACGCCAGCATGACGTCAAGGCCAGCATGAGAATAATGCATATACAGATTATGCTCTTCATTATTAACCTCGATTCTAATGGTTATTAATTGAGGTAATTGCAAAACAGTTGGTAGCTAGAGCGTCATGCTAATACTCCTGACTTAGAAAACTTAATTCTGCGTAAGGTGTGTGCATTACCATAGCTAGTAGTATTGATGGTTTTGCTTAGAGAAGCTCCCCTCACCACAAAAGACATCCTGTCACTACTTCTATCCCATACCAGATGCTCGTTATAATTTCAAATAAAAGCACGCCATGGAGCAACCGCGAGGTACTCTATGCTAAACAACAACTAGCGATGTATGCTATTAGAGAAACGGTACACATTTCTGTCGCATTACTTCTTCCATGGTCAAAAAAAACGGGGAACAGCAAGGCCATTCCCCGTTTTCATCAAACGGCCTTATGACCGTTTGATGGAGTTCTAAGTCAGATTACTGCTCGGTATAGAACTTCTTGAAGGAAGCTTCATACTTGGGATTGTAGAAGAGACCAAAGAAGCTGCCGATTGAAGCAGAGTCTGTTTCCTCAACATAGTCCTCAACATTTGAGGGCTCTGGATCCTGAGTTGTGCCATAGATGGCATTGTAGTTGGCAGGATCAGCGATGTTCACGGCCTCATAGTTCTTGTACTTGGAACCAAAGTAGAGAGGCTCAAATGCTTCGTAGAAGTACTGCTCGCAGGTTGAGCTTTCTGGATCTGCCTCTTGACAGTCATCCCAGTTCTTTGCATTGTTCTTGGTGATAACAACACCGAATGTGGATTTGATGGCTGCGCCTGTCAGAGCGGCGTTACGGGTCAGCTTCACTGTACCTGCAACATCCAAAACCTGGAGCTGCGCATCCCATGCATTGCCGCCAACCAGCTTGTTGTAGTAGATTGAGCCGTTGAGAGCCTTGATGGACTTGATGTAAGCAGTCTGCTTGCTTCCCAGAGATGCCTCTTCACTGGTGTAGTAACCAGTGTTAGCTGGGTCATCCTTGTCAACAACGTATTCAAGAGCATACCACAAACCATCATTGGCGAGATACTTGGTGTAGTACTTGAACTTATAGTCGTTCTTTGAACCAGTCAACTGCAGGTTGATCTGTCCACCAGCTGGATCAGCTGGCTGAGACTTAACGTATGCATTGCCCTTTGTTGCGCCAGTGAAGAAACGGGTGGCGTTGGTTGCATCAATCAAGTCCACCTTGAAGTACTCAACCTGCTTTTCTTTCTTGTCAACCTTGGTGATCACATAGAGATTCCAAATGGTGATGAAGCCAGGGAAGCCAACAATTGTATTCTGATCCGAAACAGCTGCCCAGCCATTCTCTGCTGCAGCAAAGATACCAGGATGGGGCGCACCATCATTTGAGTGATCTTCGATGTTCAGGGTTTCGCAGGGATAGCAGTCAATGCAGGGCTGGCACAGTGTCATCAATGCAGGATATGTCGCCTTGGGGTTGATGAGGCACTTTGCAGTCTTGCGGGCGGCGTATGTCAGGCTGGCGTCTGTTGGCTCATAGATCCAGTCTGTCTTCACAGCGATTGTGCCCTGGTAGATCATAGGAACGGTGACCTGCACGTCAAAGACTTCAGCACCTTTGAACTGACCGTTCTTGCCCATTGTGGTGGTGCCGTCAGGCATGATGCTCAGCAGTTCGCCCTGAGCGGTCTTGGATGCCCACTGGAACTGAGCACGGTTGAAGTAGTACAGTGTGGTGGCTGCGAACGATGTGATAGTTGCAGCAACCGCGACGAAGA
This sequence comes from Victivallales bacterium, assembly GCA_017450525.1. Lineage (GTDB taxonomy): Bacteria > Verrucomicrobiota > Lentisphaeria > Oligosphaerales > Oligosphaeraceae > RGIG3456. Next base: position 12,694 of record JAFSTJ010000577.1, read on the forward strand.
GAACTAACAATTTCTTCATTTTCTTTTCCTTCTTTTTGTTTTCCCCCGAAGCTCGCCTTTGTTCAAGCCTCGGACACTTTCGCTGCCGTCTCACTTTCGTGACCCGTCAGCTTTTTACTAACCTAACTAATCAAAAAAATCAAAACCTCAAAAATCTTCAATAGTCCTTTTGTAGATTACTGAACCCTCCTTGTTTCCTCCTTGAAAAACACTTGTTCAAAAACCTTATTATCTAAAGCAAAACTAACAAGTACTTCAATCAAGAAAAGTTTTGCGCCTAATATACCTAGATTTTCCACCTAGTCAAACAGGCACAATGCATTTTTTTCAGAATTTCTCTAATTCCTCCTTAAAAAAAATTGATCTTGCCCTTGAAAAACACACCAGCTCTTCAAAAGCGAGGTAAATTTAGCGAATATTGTATTCTTTTCAAATCGCTTTTCCACTTTTTTTTGTTTTCCTACTGAAAATAGGCGCATTTTTATGTATTTTTCCCCTCCCTCAATGCCAGATTAGCCCTGCTATGCCGTATTTTTCCAAGATTCTTGCAACTGGTCCAGTGCCTGCGGCGACAGCCGCTCTGCCCAGTGCCTGCGGCGACAGCCGCTCTGCCCAGTGCCTGCGGCGACAGCCGCTCTGCCCAGTGCCTGCGGCGACAGCCGCAGGCAGATTTGCATCAAAATATTATTATTGTGTTATACGGCAATGAAAATCCCTATATATTATGAGCAAATTCCAGTTTCTACCATACTTTTCAAGGAGACTTCAAACCATGTCCAGTACCGCTTTTGTCCTGATATTGCTTTCCGTGGTGCTGCATGTGGGCTGGAACTTCCTATGCAAGGCCAACAAACACCCTACTCTTGCGTTCTACTTCGTTGCCAACCTGCTGGCCGCAATACTCCTTATTCCATTTCTCTTTGTTGCAAAACTCACCTGGTCACAACTGAACTGGCGCTTCTGGCTTGCTGTGTTCTTCAGCGACTTCTTCGAGGCAATATATTCAATCGGCCTGTTCAAGGCCTACAGCAAAAACGACATATCCCTGGTATATCCCATGGCACGCGCCCTGCCAGTGCTGATGATTCCCGTGGTTACGCTGACCTTTGGCTTAGGTAGCATGCCCAATGCCACTGCACTTGTAGGCATCGCCATTGTCGCAGTAGGATGCATCATCATGCCTCAGAGCAAAATATCCGACCTTAACTGGCGCATGCTGTTTTCCGCTGCAATGCTACCCATTCTCACTGCCGCCATTGGCACTACAGGCTATACCATAATGGACAATATCGCCACCGCCAAAGCACTTGACATCAGCGCCTCCCCACGCATCGTAACCCTTGGCGCATACCTTTGCATCATACAATTTGGCATTGCGCTCTTCATTCTCATATATATGCTGGTAGCCAGCAAGGAGGGATGGCAAGACATACGGGAAAATTTGCGCACGCCAGGCGCATATCTCTGCGGGATATTCTCGTTCTCGGCGTACTTCCTGGTGCTGGGTGCCATGGGCTTTGTAACCAATGTCAGTTACCTGCAGGCCTTCCGCCAGATGAGCCTGCCACTAGGCGTATTCGCTGGCGTGTGGCTCCTGAAGGAACGCCTCACAACACCCAAAATCATCGGCACAATCATGGTGGTAATAGGGCTGATACTTACGGTAATCTAATGTGGGCGCCGCCTCGGCTCCCACGCATAACCATTTAACGCCATTGGCGTTTTCCCGCCAAGGCAACCTGAGTGGGCGCCGCCTCGGCGCCCACATAAACAAAGAGGAGAAATCAACATGTTCAAATTCGGCTTTTCAAAGGAAGACATCACCCCCTGCTACGGCATCGGCCTCTGCGGCTACCTTAACCCACGCTTCAACCGCGGCGCATACGACCGCCTTGCCCTGAAGGCAGTTGTGTTCCAGGACGGCGACGGCATCGCCGCATTGGTGGAATATGACATCTGCCTGCTGCCAGGCTCCCTCTGCCGCAAGATTGAAGCAGCAGTTGCTGAGGCTTTGCCGCAACTGGCTGGCAAGACCATCTACGCCGCCACCCATACCCACACTGGCCCCTACACTTCCGCCATCTTCAGCGACAACTGCACCGACCAGGCCTACATCGACGAACTGATACAAAAGACGGTCATCGCCCTGCGCAACGCAGTGCGCGGCCTGGCGCCAGCAGAACTGTTCGCCACCACCACGGTCTGCAGCACCCTGTCATTCAACCGCCGCTACCGCATGAAGAACGGAAAGACTCTCACCAATCCTGGCAAATTGAACCCCGACGTGCTTGAACCCGAAGGCAGCACAGACCCGCTCATCCCCATCCTGGCGCTGAAGCAGGAAGGCGAAATACGACTGCTGATCGTCAACATCTCCAACCATGCGGACACCATTGGCGGCGACTATGTCTCTGCCGACTGGCCAGGACGCATGGAAAAGGAAATCCAATACCAACTTGGCGTGGATATCCCAGTCATCTCCATCACCGCACCACAAGGCAATATCAACCATTTCAATATCGCCACTGATGCGGACCAGACCAACTACGCCGAGGCATGCCGCATTGGCAAGGGCTACGCAGCAGCCATCCTGGCCGCGCTATACCAACTTAGAAAAGTTGATTTCGAGGGTATCTCCACAGAGAACATCACCATTGAGGCACCATACATGACAGTCACCGACGAGGAATACGCCGAGGCCTGCAAAATCTACGAAAAGTACAAGGACGCCACCATGGAACCTGGCCGCGACTTCACCAGCGAAGACATCGCAAAAGGCACTCCATACGCCCAGAAATACTTCGCCAAGGCGCTTATGGAATGCAGGGAAAAGACCTCCAGGGAGCCACGTTTCGAGCAGATGGCCTCCATTAAATTCGGCGACAAACTGGCAATGGTGACGCTCCCATGCGAGCCATTCGTGGAAATTGGCCAGGCGATACGCAAGGAATCCCGCTTCCCGCTGACTATTTTGGTTGCGCTGGGCATGGGCGAAATCGGCTATGTGGGCCTGCCAAACAACTACGGCAACGGCGGCTACGAAACCCTGCCATCTGCAGGAAAGGCCTCCCAGTTCCTAGGTGAACAACTCATCAAGCACGCCCTTTCCATACTGTAATTTTATGTGGGCGCCGCCTCGGCGCCCACTTAGGTTGCCCTAGCGTAAACAACGCTTTTGGCGGCAACGTTTTTAATATCGTTTGGAAGTCCAGCGTCCTGAGTGCGCGGCTCATGGCCGCGCACATACAAACGAAGTCCAGCGTCCTGAGTGCGCGGCTCATGGCCGCGCACATACAAACAATGCAAAACATCCTTGTCATATCCAACTGCAGGCTGGGCGATGCGCTGGTGATGATACCCGCATTGCGCTGCCTGAAGGCGCTGCCCGCCCGCATTACACTTGCTAGCGAGGCGGCAGCGCCAGGCATTGTGGCGGCTGAGGACATTCTTGGCGACAGGGGACTGGTGGATTGCTTCGTGAAAATGTCAACTTCAGGCGGCTTTTTTGACCGCTTGCTGGACAGATTACGCTTCTTCACCAGAATGCGCCGTGAAAAATGGGATCTGGGCATTGTGCTCATGCCGCCCTGCCCTCCGCTGACAATGCGCCTCGTCAAGCGCCTGTGCACCTATCTCCGCCTTTGCGGTTGCAGGAAGATCATCGCACCACAAGGCATACAGACAAATATGCAAGTGGCCGACATGATGCTGGACATGCTGTCGCAAAATAACATCGCGCCCATTGCGGATGGCAGCCTGCCTAAACTGGCAAAATCAACGCCAAATCTTCTGCCCAATGGCAAAAAATACATTGTGGTTGCCCCTGGCGCCAACATGCCAGTCAATTGCTGGGCATTGGATAACTATGCCACCGTGCTCAAGACAATCACCGCCAAATACAATTGCACGCCAGTGTATTTCAGCGGCGAAAATGAAAGGACACTATGCGAACGACTCTATGAAAAGGTACCTGGCCACACAATTATCGGCAGACCTCTGCCAGAAGTTGAAAGCGCAATGAGGCAATGCCAAGCATATCTGGGCAATGACACGGGGCTTATCCACCTTGCCGCAGCACTTGGACTGCCCTGCATAGGAATATATTCCAATCGCAATCCCCGCGGCATCTGGGAGCCATACACGCCACAAAAGCTGATTTTTTATCCAGAGGACTGCGACTGCGCTGGTTGCCTTAAAACTCAATGCGACAAGATGTGCATAAATCAAACTACACCCCAAAAGGTCCTTTCCACAATTGACGAAAGCACCTTCCTGCAATGAATGAGGAAACTTACATACCAGACGCAAAATACAGATTGCCAGCATTGTTTTCTTTCCTGACGTTGATAATTGGCACGGCAGTCACTGCCTGTCTTTTAAAATGCGGTTTCCACAATAATGCATTGCTGCGTCTCATGATCTCGCTGCTGCCCATACAATTTTTCGGGCTTGCTGCAATGCTGATATCGCTTAGACCATCATGGCGCAATTATGGTTTCAAAACAACTTTCAATATACCTGGCAAAATGCCATCACTTCGTGAATGCGTTTTGCATATAGTAATCACGCTGGCCATCTTGTATCCCGCTATTGCCCTAGTGACTCCCCCCGCTACTTGGCTCTGCAAAACGATGGGACTACCTATCATCGAGCAGGACTTTGCTATACTGCCGCCAAACGCCAGCCTGCTTCACATCATGCTTCTGGTCTTCTCCTGCACATTCCTTGCGCCACTTACCGAAGAACTACTGATGCGCCTTATCCTATACAGAACTCTCCGCAGTTATTGGCAAGCAGGTGCCCCCTACCTTACAGCCGCCATATTCGCGATATTCCACGGCTGCCCGCAATACACGCCTGGCCTGTTCCTGGTGGGACTTGCACTGCACCTGGCACAAAAAAAAGGCGGCCTGCCACTATCCATAATCCTGCATGCCGCCTTCAACGCCATTTCCCTGGCAATGCTAAACTAATTTTACCACAAGCAGTCAAGTGCCGCTGGCAACAGCCAGGTGCCGCTGGCGACAGCCAGGTGCCGCTGGCGACAGCCAGGTGCCGCTGGCGACAGCCAGCGGAATAAGCATACTTTTCCAAGAATTTCGAACTTACCACTCAATTCATCTTGAGCAGTGCCTCTTTTCCACTCATCCCTGGCTTGACGCCTTTCGCGGCAGCCGCCTTTGAAACACGCACCACATTCGCCGCCAGCATGTCATCGTAGTTGGCAACGCCTGTGACAACCGCCAGCGCATGACCCAACTTATCTGCCGTCCCCACGGAAAGATAGCCGCATCCCAGCATGCCGCCCTCGCCTTGTATCACAAGAATCGCACTGCCCGGCAGCGGTATGCAATCGCCACGGAAAGACTTTCCAGCCGATGTCAACGAGAAATTCTCCTTGATTACAACATTATCCATAAATTATACCTCCGTCACATTAAGGTTTAAAACTCCGCGCCTCCGCGCCTCCGCGTCTCTGCGTTAAAACTCCGCGCCTCTGCGTTTTAGGGTTCGAGTTCAATTTCGTACAATTCCAATGGTGTGTTTTTCTTCGGGAAATCAATTCGCATCCTGACTGTGCGGCTCTTGTCCCCAAAGTCGTATTCCACCATGTACTTCTCCTTCTTGATACTGACAGGCGTCAATTTCTTCCATTCGCCGCGCTTGCGAATTGAGACCTGCACCTTTTCGTCCAGAGGATAGCCATAGATGCGCAGTTTGCGGAACTCAGGCACCAACCTCTGCACGAATGACATGTCAATGAAAGTTTCGACCTTGCTGTAGTTGTCCGCATTGCTCCAGGCAAATACGTCACGGGTGCCATCGAAGAGTTTATTGCGCATGCCAAGTGTGGTTCTAGGCTGGTTGGAACTGCTGATTTCTATGCGCAGACCATTTCCAAGCAGCAGATTCGGGCGGGAGAGGCGTTCCTTGTCCAGTTGCGCGATTTTGTCCAGAACTGCCTTGCGTGAAAGCAGTTCCTCTCCAACTGGCTCGGATGTGGCAATAATGCACTCGTATGGTTTCAGTTCAAATGCGTATTTGGACTTTCCACCATCCAGCTTTGCGCCCTCGACGCGGAATAAATGCCACTGCTTTATCTTCTTGAGTTGCACATCGTCAATGGACAATTTCTGCGCTGTTGGCAAAAGATTCACCACAATGAGAAGGTATTTGCCATTCCTTTCCAGCATGGCTGCATCGCAGGTGTCTGGCAGGTTGCAGTTCAGTTTGATGGTATTGCCCAAGAGCGTGATTGGCTCAAGCGCCCTCAAGGAAGTCATCACATAGCGCAGCCCCTCGTAGATGACTGGCCTGTCACCAAGGTCATGGTAGGCATACGGATAGATGAAATGCGCACCATTGGCGACGCAGCTCCAAGTCTGGGATTCCAGTTCCTCAAATGTAGGATAGTCCGCATACACGCTATTCCCCTTGTAACTGAAGAACTGGCTCATGATGCCAGCCACCTTGTCCTTGCGACCAGTGCTTGTAATCTGCGTAACGTAATTTCGCACACGCTGTATAGGAACGTTTAGGAAACGCCCGCCCTTGCCGTCCAGCATTGGTCCCGTGTATGGGTGCGGCACCAAAATGTCCGCACAATCCAAATAGCGGGCAGGCGAACGGGATGTAATCTGCAAGGGATGCCAGGGATCCAGTTCCTTCACAAACTCGTACAGATGCTTCAGATAGACAGGCGACACCTCGCGGCATTCTGGCTCGTCGCTGAAGTAGTAGTATTCAAAGTCATCGTTGCGGTGCTTTTCAATGAAGGCCCGCATCACATCATACATCTGCTGGCAGGGCTTCACATCCCTGGTGGCCTCGCGGTATTCGATGTCCGCAATGAGGCGCTTTGGTTCGTTGACCTTGCGCAGCAACCTGTCCTTGCCAGAAAGCCCCAGGTCATCCGCATCGGTCTTTTCATCCAGCGCCTTGCCACCATGGTAGTAGTGGGCGTAGATCAGGCGCGGCAGCTTGGGTTTACCGTCCACCACCAACCAGCCATTTTCCACCCAGGCGCCAGTATGCCCCGTGTCATTCTTGCTGTATTTGTAAATGGGGACATTTGTGTTCTCGGTTTCCTTGCCAGGCAACGTGAGGAAAAGATTGTGCTTGCCATCAGCCAAATCCTTTGTCTTGAAGGAGAAACTTGCCTTGCCATTGACCACATTCAGGCGCCCTGCCACCTTGCCGTCAAACTTCAGCTCCACGGTCTTGACATCTGGCAGCATCACTTCGATTTCACCTGCAATAACGCTGCTGTCCTGCCCAGGATAGAATGTATCCCTATATTCTGGACGACTCAACCTCACCTTGACGGGCGTGAACTGCACCACCACGGTGTAATACCTCTCGCCGACTACCTTGCCAGCCTTCTCCAGCACCATGGAAATCTGGTTCCTGCCTGTGGATTTGAACTCAGCATCGGGTATGGACAAGTTGTTGACGCCGCTCTTCAGCACCGCCTCAACAGGCTTTGCCTTGTCTCCAATTCCCTGACATTTCAAGGTGTATTTGCCTTCCTGCAAGGTGCTTATCTCCACGGCAAGCGTGCCCTTGCAAACGCCGTCCTTCATTGCTTCCGCAGACAGTACCGCGCTCTTTATCCACACTTCCTCCTCGGGGCGCTTCTTTGGAAAGCCCTCCATCATGGGGAAGAGCTTTGTCTCGTGAAAATCGTCCACCAATTGAGCCCAGCTCATATCCTGCCTGGCGACGCGCCTGTTCCTAGCCACGTTCAGGCGCCAAGTCTGGCTCCATGCCTGGGTGCTTGTCATATAGAATGCACGCCACGGAATGCGCATCTCAATGGACCAGCCGTCCTTACGCAAATCCACTGCATGCTCCCAGAATGGCGCATACGGGTCAGGACGAATTGCGCCGCTCTCCGCATAGTACATCGAGAACACGGGTCCCACCGCATTCACGCGGAACTGGTAGTACTCATTGCCCTTGCCTGTGGGACAGAAGAAGAATTCCACGCCGTCGCTTATCCAGATGCCGCCCTTGCGGTCCAGTTCCGCCATGCGCGGCTCCACGCAATCCACACCCACGTACAAGAAATCCGCATCGCCACACATCTTGAACCAGGTGCCGACCTCCACGGTCTTCCGACCCTTGGCACTGGTGGGCTTGAAGTCAGAATGCGTCTCCGCCTTCTGCCATCCTGTCTCATTCAACTTGCCATCCAGGACAAAGCCCCCCTCCCATGGTGACAACTTGGCATTTCCAGCCGCAAACACCGCCAACAAAACAGAGAAAAACGCTAAAAACAAAACTCTCATAACACTTCCTTTAATTAACAGTGGACAGTGGACAGTGGACTGTGGACTGTTTGGTGTCTGCGGCGAAAGCCGCAGATAACCGTGCCTTATGAACGCGGTGCTTTCGCCCCGCGCACCAGACAGTCCACTGTCCACTGTCCAC
>JAFSTJ010000578.1 GCA_017450525.1 Victivallales bacterium
CTAACATGATTCATTAATTTCGCAAATTACGTTTCGTAAATTACGTTTCGTAAATTACGTTTCGTAAATTACGAAAAATAGCAGTGGGTGATATGTATTGAGTCCGTCGGATGCTTTGACAAGGCAAAAAACTTGTATGCCAATCATTCTGTCAGGTGTCCTGTTTGCAATTCGGAGAATAACAGTCATTGTATTCTGCGGAAAACACAGCGGATATTCCTGTGATGTTTTTTTAAGATAGCCTCGGCTAATGGAGTTTTAGCATGAAGAAGATAATTTTATGCAGCGTTTTTGTTTTCATGTCACTGCTGTTCTGTGATGTGCAGGACATGACTGGCAAATGGACGAAGTTGACATGGGACGGATACAAGCCATATCCCGATGTGACGGTGCAGGACAACGTGATAAGTGTTGGCGTTGTCACGTCAAAGAAGGGCTTCGAGTTGAAGAGCACGCTCCAATTTAAGGCAAAGTCGGGTGACAAGGTAGTCTTCAACGGCACGATCAAGGGCAAAGGCAAAGTCATCCTCAAGACTCAATCATACGACAAGGATAACAAGTGGCTCGGCATTCCAAAAGGCGGTACTAGCATTGATATCCCCACAGAATGGGATAATGTGAACCTGACGGCGCCTGTGCTGAACATGAAGGGCGGCATGACCGAGAAGGTCGCGGTTACACTATTTCTCACCAAAGGCAGCACCTTGCAACTAAAAGACAGCACAGTAGCCATCGAGGAGGGAGACTCCGTGGGCGACCTTTCGTTCCCCCGCCAATTCACTGTGTTTGTGGTTGGGAAGCCAGAAGAGAACATAGACTTTCCGAAGGATGCAATCCCCCAGGAACTGTACGGCGTCAAGCCAATGAACATGGTTCTCAACAACAACCAGATTGATTTCGATGGGATCATGAAGGCAAGGGTTCTCAAGCAGAACGCTGTGTTGTACGCCAAACTATCTGCCCCAGCCGATATGGAATATGACCTGGGGGCAGGCGCGGATTATTTCATGGCGTACTATGTAAATGGCGTGAAGGTGATTGATACGATGACGACTGGCAATGTGATTGATACATCGCACTTCAGCAACCACCGCGCCCGTGTCAAACTTCACAAGGGCGACAACCTGATTGCGATACATTTCCAGTCAGGCTCTGGAAAGCGTCCCCGCCTGTCATTGGGCGGCGCGGCTGACTTGAGGAATCTTTCCAGCGTGCTCCGCATGTCTGATGTCTATGAGGCGGATGACTATGAAAAGGAAATCCAGCGTGTTGGCAATCCGAAGATAATCCAGGGCATATTGACTGAAGGCATGGAAGTTAAGAGCGGCCAGGCTGTGTATCCCAAGGGCGCAACGATTAGTTCTGGCAAGAAATACACCTTGCCCTCCAAGGCGGGGGAGAAGTATTTCGCCGTCGGGTTGCGCGTGTGCCGCTTCCTCGAGATGGGCAGCATTGATTTCCGCCTGGGCGAAGGCCTAGTTCTCAAGTTGAGCCGCAAGGAGACCCTCAAGAATGATATTGACGTGGCTGTTCTGTACAATGGCAAGAGGCAGAAGAGCATGAGGGTACCATGCCTTTCACTGCCCAATGACGTGCTGTTCGCGGTCAGCCGCTCGGAGTATTTTGTGAATGTGTCCAGCCTGAATGACAGCCGTCTGCGTTCTTTCAATGGCAAACTGAATCTGGAGAATATGGGCGAGTTCTCCAGTTCGATTTACATTGAAACGGAGAACGCGGCGGTGGATGAATATAAACTGGGCCTTGCCATGAAGGAGATACGCAACAACAACGTTCCTATGAAACTGGAGTTGGCACCTGAATTTGATCCCGTGAAGGCGGGCTGGAAACTGGTGTGGCAGGATGAGTTCAATGGCACCGAGGTGGATTGGGAGAATACTTGGATGAACAAGCCATGGGCACCCACATCCCCAGAAAGCATCGCAAGCAGAAAATATGCGAGCGTTAAGGATGGCATGTTGCATATCAAATGCGTTTGGGATAAGCAGAGGGCGGATGGCACGTATGTCGGCCATACGGCAAGGCTTTGTTCAAGACGGCACTTCGGATACGGCTACTATGAGGCGCGAGTCCGCTTCACCAAAAAGCCTGGCTGGTGGGCCGCATTCTGGATGAATAACGAGGGGCGCAACTGCTTCCTGGGTGGCGGCTACGAAATCGACATCTTCGAGGACTACACCATCAGGCGCGGCGGGCCCATGGTGGCATGCAACCTCCATGTTACGAGAGGACCCAACCAGAACAGTTATGGCTCTCATTTCAGGCTGCCTGGCACGCTTGACGACTTCTATGTAATAGGAATGAAATGGACGCCGTTCGAATTGTCCCTTTACCTGAATGGCAAGTTGGTGGAGGCCAGGTCACAGCATACGCCTCTGACTTCGTTGACATACGATGCATTGAACCATGCATTGTGCCTGACAAAGCAATACATTTGCCTGAGCGGGCAGGCAGGGCAGTCTGGCGGACGGGCGACCGAGCCTGGCGAGGAGGAATATCTTGTGGACTATGTGCGTGCCTACGAATATCCCGTTGAAAACGCTCCGAAGGTCAAATGGTCCATCATGCCTAAGTCAATCGTCAAAGATGGCGACAAGTTGCAGTTTGCTGCCGAGGCAGACAGGGAAGTCGAGGTGGCATACCTTTACGACAATGGCTTCTTGGTGGACTACAAGACAAGCAAGCCCTTTGTGTTTGACGTGGTGATAGACAAGGCCCACTATGCCGACACACGCTGGAACACGGCGGGGCGTTCAGGGCGCAGCCCCAGACTGGACTGCTATCCCCATGTGCTCGTGGTCTGTGTGCAGGACAAGGCTGGCAATGTTGGCATGACGGAGGTGTTCCCCGTCATAGTCGGCAACAAACCTGGCGAGCCCATGCAGATCTTTGAGTTGCCAGGCTCCGTGAAGGCGACTGAATTCAACAAGGGCGGTCACAATGTGTGCAGTTACAAGCAGGAAAAATCACAGGGCAGGGCGACTGGCACCGAAGTTCATGACCGCAAGAACCTGCATCTTCGCGAGGCGGGCGAATACGTGACATATTCTGTTGACGTGAAGAAGGCGGGGCGCTACAAGGTAACGATGAAGCGCTGGAACTACCGCCGCGAGTGGGCCACCAGGGCTTTGCTCATCGCCAATGGCAAGTACGTTGGCATGATCATCGGCGAGCCAAATACCGATGCCGCCTACGCCGAGGTGGAATTGGAGGCAGGACGGCAGGAGTTGGTCGTCATTTCGGCTGGGACATTTGGCCTGCAGCCAGCAGAATTCATCTTTGAACTGATGTGAATTGGTAAAAGAGGTAATCTCAAATTATTTTATCCACAGATTTGCACAGATTTACACAGATTATTTTCATTTCGCTGAAATGAATGTATCAAAGGCGCAATCTGTGCAAATCTGTGCAAATCTGTGGATAAGTCTGTCGTAATTAATTCTTTAGTTGAACAATATATCCAGGAGAGAAAGAAATGGAAATAAAAGATTTGCCAGTCGGGACATTTCCCAAATGCATAAACTATCGTCATTTTCCAACAAGATGGCAACTTTTCCTGTGGCGTAATTGGGAAGTGGTGCCACGTGAGAAAATTGCCGAAATATTGGGCTGCAGTGTGGAGCAGGTTACAAAGGCGGCTGAGGAACTGGGACTCCCAACCGATATACAGGTGTCACCTAAATGGCTTACACACGGATACCTGACAATAATTCGCAAAAACTGGCAGTTGCTGAACTATCAGCAACTGCTGCAGTTGTTGGATTGGACGCCTGAAAGAATGGCTATTGCACTCAAGGAGGATTTCCTTTTTACAAAACTAGGTAAGTTAAAACCTGATTGCCCCAAGGTGAAATACAGGCCTTTGACTCCTAAGCAGATGAAGGAAACCCAGGACATCGTCAGCGTGACTGGAGCATATTTCCGCAGGAATCTCCTAAAGTACCAGGAGCAGCCATTTGCCTTCATGGAAGATTATCCTGGCTTGCCAATAAAACGGGTACGGCAGCGCTTTGAATTCAACTTCATTCATTCGTATGCTGCAAATTGTTCCGATGTCCTGGGAGACGCCAAGGAGAGGAATCCTGTGCCAGAGAACCTGCTTAAGCGATATTCGGCAATGGGTGTTGAGGGCATTTGGATTCATGCTCTGCTGCACTTGCTTTACCCGATTCCAGGCGCAGAGGAATATTCACTCGGTAGAGAGCAGCGACTTCAGAATCTAAAAGACATCGTTAGACGTTGTGCAAAACACAACATGAAACTGTATTTGTATCTGAATGAGCCACGTTGGATGCCAGCCGAATTCTATGACAAAAAGCCACTGTGGCGCGGCATTCCATACGAAGAGAGAAATAGTTGGTACATCTGCACCACTCGCACCAAGGAGCCTTTGGAATGGCTGGAGAATGCGCTGAAATGGCTATTTGCCCAGGTTCCTGAGCTGGGAGGAATATTCTGCATTACGCAATCTGAAAACGCGACCCATTGTCATTCACACACACGTTCCCGTGAATGCCCGTATTGCAGCAAGGTGCCTCCAGAAAAGATAATTGCGGATGTCATCACAGCCATGGAGCGTGGCATGCACGCATCGGCACCAGATGCGAAGATGATAGCATACGATTGGGCATGGACGAGGAATGTGGGTGACATTAAAAACGCGCCTTTCAAAAAGGCAATCATCGACCTGCTGCCGAAAAATGTGTATCTGAACAGCGTCAGCGAATGGGGAATGATAACGAATATTGCTGGTGTAAAGCAGTATTTGGTGGACTATTCCATATCCCAGGTGGGGCCCAGCGAGGAGACATTGGAAGTTTGGAAACACGCCAAGAAGGCGGGGCTGAAAATATGCGCAAAAGTGCAACTCAACAACTCATGGGAGATGTCAGCCGCACCGTACTTGCCAGTGCCATTCCTTGTGCAGGAGCACCTTGAAAACTTGGAAAAGGCGGAGGTTGATGGACTTATGCTTAGTTGGACCTTGGGAGGCTATCCAGGCGGAAATCTGGCGTTGCTGCACGCAACCCCCGAGGAACTTGCAGCCTCACGCTTTAATCCCGCGCTGGCGAAGGAAGTAATTCGGGCGGAAAAGATTTTTAGCGAGGCATTCATAAAATTCCCATTCAATGTTTCTGTGCTGTATTATTCGCCAGTGAACTATGGACCAATGAATCTGTTTCATCTTAAGCCCAGTGGCTACAAGGCGACAATGGTGGGCTTCCCATACGATGATTTGCAGAGGTGGTGCGGACCCTACACGCCATTGCAGATGATAGAACAGCTTGATGCCATAACCAATGAATGGGACGAGGGAATGGCAATATTGAAAGATGCCAAGCCTTTGATTAAGAATGAGCGTGAAG
>JAFSTJ010000579.1 GCA_017450525.1 Victivallales bacterium
ACCTTGTCCATCGCCGTCTGAATTGCCTGTTCCGAATCGCTGTCCAGCGAACTGGTAGCCTCGTCCATGATGAGTATGGCAGGATTTGCGCACACGGCACGCGCGATGTTGATGCGCTGTTTCTGGCCCACGGACAGCTCGATGCCGAAATCACCGACTGGCGTGTCGTACCCATCAGGCAAAGTCATGATGAAGTCATGAATCTCCGCAACCTTTGCGGCCTCCTCCACATCCTGGTCGGTGGCGGAGGCCCTGCCATATCGGATGTTCTCCCGTATGCTTATGCCAAACAAAAGTGATTCCTGGAGCACGATGCCGAACTGGTTCCGCAGAGTATGCAAATCCAGCTTGCGTATGTCCACATCGTCAATGAGCAGTTCGCCGCCAGTCACGTCATAGAAGCGCAGCAGCAGGTTGAGCACCGTGCTTTTGCCGCAGCCCGTGGGACCGATGAGCGCGGTTGTGTCGCCTGGCTTGCAGTGTATGCTTATATCCCTCAAAACAGGCTTGCCCTCAACATATTGGAACTGCACATGGTTGAAATCCACCTTGCCCTTAATGTTCTTGTTCACAATCGGGTTCTCGCAGTTCACAATCTCTGGCTGCTCGTCGAATATCTCGAAAATGCGGTTCGTGGAAATGGAGACCTGCTGCAGTTGGTTGACAATGTTGGAGAAGCGCACCGCGGGTCCCATTAGCTGCACGGTATATGCGGAGAACGCAGTCACGCCGCCGTATGTCATATCCCCTTTCAGCACCATGGCGCATCCGATGAAGAACAAGATCGCCTTGCCTACGTTGTCAATAAGGATCACGTTCATCCAGAAGTTGTTGTTGGCAAGCATGGCCTCCTTCTCATAGCGCATCACACTGTCCAGATCGCTGTTGAACATGGCCTGCTCGCGCACCTGTGTGCCGAAAGTCTTCACCGCCATATCCGTGGTAAGGCGGTTCTGCACGCCTGTGGACATGTAATCGTAGTAGCGCCTGGTCAGTTTGCTGTATTTAAGTATCTTGCCTCTGGCAAGCCTATAGTTCAGCACAAATATGACACACAGCAGAAGCAGCATCGTGGCAAGACGCCAGTTCAACATGAAAGTCGCAACAAGCGCAAAGGAGGAACACACCAGGTCAGATAATATTCCCACAGTCTGGCTTGTGAACATATTGTTCACTACGCCACTGTCCTCCATTAGACGATAGGACAATTTGCCAACGCTATATTTACCAAAGAAGCGAAGGGACAGCCTTAGGAAGTGGTTGTACATCGCATAGCGTATGTCAAAGATGAAATGCTGCCCCAGATATGCAATGCTCATGGCCTGGAAATAACGGAAAAATGCAGCCAACGTGGGCACCGCCACCATAAACAAACCCAATGCCAGCATCTTGTCCCCTTCGCCGCGTGTCAGCACCCTATCGACAAACATCATTGTCACGATGGGCGGCACCATAACCATAAGGGAAAGCATGCCTGTGAGGAAGAGAAGCATGTACAGGCGCATCCTATAAGGGCGCATGAACACCAGGATTTTTCCCAGGCTGCTGCTATCTTCCTTTTTCTCCGCTTCCATATAAAATGCCGATGCCAGGCAATGCGTCAGAAGTCAATGTTGAACAAATACAGCCAAAGGCAGGACCTGCCATAGTAGATTCTTGCCTCCGCAGTGGTGCCAGGAGGTATCTCATTTGCTCCCGCATCAAATGTGCAGTAGGCCACCCTGTAGGTGCTGTTGCCGTCAACCTGTATGACATTGCGCAGGTGGGACACCTCTCCCCTGAAATAATGCCTCTGTATGCCATGGTACGAGGCCAGGCGGGCACGATACTTGTTACCTTCAGCAACCTTTGTGGAATGAGCCTCATTCACACGTAGCTTCAGCGTATTCTCCGAGCCGCCGAATATCTCGTATATGACAGTGCTGGGCTGAATAAGCTCGCCAATGACAAACTCATATCTGATTACCATGCCAGATATGGGCGCACGCACCTGCCTCGTACGCAGACGCGCCTCGGCACGACGTACCGCATCCGCCAGAGCGGACAACTCATTGTTGATGGCCGCTATCTCAACGGCGTATTTCGCCTTGTCCAGGGACAACAACTTCTCATACACGGAAAAATCCTTCTTCTTTAGTGAGGAGAGTCTGACCTGCGCCAGCTGCTCCGTCAGCATGTCGTCTTCAAGATTGGTCTCTGCCTTGAGGCCCTTGGCAACCAGCTCCTTTGTCAGCTTCAGCTTGGTCTGAGCGTTCTGCAACTGCAAAGATGCAATTTCCAATTCATCTTTATGGCTGCGCTTCTGCTCGGCCAGGTCAACGCTGCGGCGTTCAATGTCAATATCCATCTCCGCCTTGCGGCGCTCCAGTTCCACTTTCAGTTTGGCATGCCTGGCCTTGGCCTCCGCAAGCGATGCCTCTTCTTCCTCGTTGTTGAGCTGCACCAGCAAGTCGCCTGCCTTCACATTCTGACCAGTATGCACCTTTATCTCGCTTACAATGCCATTAACTGGCGGCCTGACCTCGGCATATTCCCTGGTAGTCACATAGCCAGAGGCAACTGTGTAGCGGTCCACCTTTATAAATATTCCAGTGGCGACTATTGCAATCAAAACCAGCAGGACAATCAAGATGACTATCCTGCGCCGCCTGGTGCTTTCAGCCCTTGGAAGTGGAACTTCCTCCCCTGTTGTCACTCGTATGTCTCCCATTGCCAGCCTTCGTAATCCGTGTTAATCTGTGCTAATCTATGGATAAAACTATTTCTTCAATTTCAGCCTGTCCTTCGCAAGGACCCGTATGCCCTCCGCCTCGTCGCCATAGCGCTTGACGCAGAGGTTGCAGTCGTTGCAGTTGCGCTCATAGCAGTCCCTGTGCACACGCGCAGGATACATCTTGCGGAACGCCTCATAGCAGTCGTCGCTGCAGAAGCAATAGCGTTCCTGGCTAATGCCGAACGCCACATGCACCACATGGAAGCCATCCTTGCTGATATCCGCCTCCTGACCGCACCATCCGCAAGTGATTTTCATCTGGTCGGTCACCTGCATCTGGCGCTGCTCCAGCTCTTCAGGCGTCCACACATACTCCACCCAGGAATAGCCGCCAACAGGTACACGGGCGCGAACGGCACCGTCCTTCATGATAAGGCACTGTCCCTGCTTGAGTATGTAAGCCTGGTCACCTTCCAGCACCTCGTTGCTATCCTTGAGGTGAACCCTAACTCCTCCCAGGTGAGGCGTGTCATACTTGTTCCATCCGCAGTTCTCGCAGATATTCGCCGTATAGTGCTGGCTCAAATGCTCACCGCAGACTGGGCAGCGCCCCAGGTTGATGATGTGTATCTTCTTTACGGAATCTTCCGCCGCGCTCTGCGCCTCCTTCTCAGCAACCTTCTGAATACGGGAATCGTTGAATCCCTCGTCACCCAGAATCGAGATGTCCGCCTTCAATGCCTCGCGCTGCTCTTCTGGCAGTACCAGCTGCTTCCTGGCGCCCGCTGCATCATCTTCCTTGCCCCATCCAAAAATGCCTTTTATCGTCATTCTTTCACCTTAGTCTCTTTTGTATTTGAATCTTCCCTGTAACCTGTAGCATAATTGAAATTCGCCCTGGCCCTCATCAAATCCGCTGCCGCGCTCGCCTGCCTGCGCAAGATTGTAGTCAGGTTCTTTTGTGCATCAGTGACAATACTGGACGTGGTCTCGCCAAGACGGAAACGCTCCTGCTCTGCAGCAAGATTCTGCTTGGCAGCCTCGATTCCCTGGCTCACCAAATCCAGGCGCTTCATAGCCGCCTTGTAATTCAGCCTCGCAGTGGCTATCTCATTGGAAATGCCAATCTCAATCTCCTTCAGCAACTCCTGCACTTCCTTTATGCGGGCCTCATAGCGGGCCCTTCTTGTATTGGCTCCGCGATAGTCCAGACTGCGCTTCCAGACCAAAGTTACCTCGCCGCCGACGCGCCTGTCCGTCACCAGCTTCTCCATGCCGAAGGGGTGCGTCTCATGCTCGCCCTGGGCTGTGATGCCAAAGTTCAAATCCAGGCTGTCATTCTGTTCTTCATCCGCACTCTCCACCTGCGTACGGGCATACTGGAGGTTCGCCTTGCACTGTATGTACTCGCCACGAGCCTCAAAGGCCGCTTCTTTTGCGACTTCCTGCAAATCCTCCACCTTCTGTATCGCAAACATCTCGTCAGGATTGCCCTTCAAGGCAAGATTCCTGGTGACGCCAATCGCCTTGGCCAATACAAGAAGGCTCTCCTCGAACTTGATGCGGGCATTCTCCTCGTCCTCCAATCCCACCTGCAAGTCCATCTTCGTCTGGAATGTCTGGAAATCAGGCACGACTTTCATCTTGCTCAGCTCGATTGCCTCGTTATGCAGATTCTGAAAACGCTTCGTGGCCTCCTGGGCAATCCTGTAGCTGGAAAGATTCTCGTATGCGCTGATATACGCCAATTCAATTGTGTGACGCACAGACTGCGTCGCCCCCAGCATCGCGCCTGTCGCCGCATTGTACTCAGCCATGGCCATTGCCTTCTTCAAGCTCAGGTCTTTGAAGCCCCTGTCACGAAGCAAGGGAATGCGAACCTTAACGCCGAACATCGTCTGGTACAAATCGCCATAGCCTTCCTCGTCCTCAAGTATGCGTTGCGCCGCCCCAGCTGATACGTATGCTCCTGGCTCCACAGAAACCTCCACCCCAGCCTGCAGTTCAGTGCTGTTGTTTGTAAGCGACGTATATCCAGTCTGCAAAGGCAGATTCCTGGCAGTGTCCGCCCTGCCTAACGCGGCAAACAAGGACGGATCAAAAAATTCCGAGAGTTCATAATGCTTCAAAAGCATCTGCTCCATTCTATATTTGGCAGCCTGTACGGAGGGATTTATCCCCTGCCCCTCCTTCACTAGCTCATCCAGTTCAGAGCAGACTGCAAACGGCAGCAAGGCCACCAGCAGTACAGAGAAACTGTATGTCCTGATATTCATCTCAATTCAAGAACAATACCAAAATGGCTCTCAATATGTTTTTTTCTTACTCAAAGCCTCCTTAAAAAGGAAACAGCCATAGCATAAATCACATAAGTTGTAATTCAAACACATAACAGCCAATTTTTAAGAAAAAAATATGCATTGTTTATCGCGCGGCCAATGGCCGCGCAGACAAGTACGAGAATGCCTGGCGCGGATGGCAGTCCAGCGTCCTGATGCGCGGCCAATGGCCGCGCAGAACCAGCGCAAATAAAAAAGGCCTCACCTACTCCAGGTGAGGCCCTCAGCCCGCGGCGCTTTAGTGCCGCATTGTTGCGCCTTATGCGCGTGCCGCCATGGCCTTGTCAACCAGCTGCTTGAATGCTTCTGCATCGTTGACAGCCATATCGGCCAAAAGTTTGCGGTTCAGCTCGATGCCAGCCTTGTTGAGGCCGTCGATGAGCCAGCTGTACTTTGAACCAAGTGCGCGGCATGCCGCGTTGATTCTCATCGTCCACAGCGCCCTGTATTGGCGTTTCTTCTGCTTGCGGCCGATGTATGCGTTCTTATTTGCGCGATCCACTGCGCCATACGCCATGCGGATCAGTTTGCTCCGATTGCCACGGAAACCCTTCGCGCGTTCCAAAACCCTCTTGCGGCGCTTACGCGACGCAACTGCACAGGTTGCCCTTGCCATAATTGTACCCTACTTTTTTAATTGTTCTTGTATGACGTTTTCTTCCTTCAACTCCGCTGTTGCTACGGCTTAGAGTCCGTATGGCAAAGATGCCTTGATGCGGCGGATTTCACTGGCCTTGACTGCGGCAGCCTGCCCCAGACGCCTCTTGCGCTTTGCGCTCTTCTTGGTTAGAATGTGACGTCCGTAAGCACAATTATGCACGAACTTACCTGTTCCGGTCTCCTTGAATCTCTTCG
>JAFSTJ010000580.1 GCA_017450525.1 Victivallales bacterium
GCCGTTCTGGGAGAATTGCCAAGCAATAGGTGATTTCAAAGGGCACAACACAAAACAGCCCAAGGATGTCAGCGTAAAACTGGCATACACCAAAGCTGCCTTGATTGTGGGCATAAAGGCAATGGTGCCTGAAGAGAGCAGGCAATCGGTTGCTGAGGCACGCACACTTAGATACGCATACAGCGGCGAAAGCGTGGAGTTTATGCTGGACGCAACTGGCAGCGGGGACAACTATTTCCATTTCATTGCTGGCATAGGTGGCATGACATATTTTGCCAGGCGTGAACAAAATGGCTATGTTGCCTCAACGGTAAAAAACTGCCAGTGGAAGAGCGCGGTCTTTACCAGCAAGGACTTCTGGAGCGTTGAGATTGAAATCCCATACTATTCCCTGGAAATTGATGCAAGTAACCTTGCCACAGGCAAAAACTGGTTGCTGAATGCGGTTCACAACCATTATGAAGTGTCAAGTAAGAGGCTTTTGTCCTCCACCGCCACAGGCTTTGTGCACAGTCCAGGCAACTTCCTTCAGTTCGAAAGGCCACAGTGCGACTTGAGCTTCTACTGCTGCAAACTAGTGCGCGGCAATGTGAAAAGCGGAATGAAGTCTGGCAAGGCGGTACACGAAATGTCCTTCAATGTGGTAAATGGCAGCGGCAGGGATGTTTCCGCCAAACTGGAGTTGCTTTTCTCTCGGGATTACATGACAAAGCCCTTTGTCAGCAACTATGGATATACAAAAAACATACCGGCCTCATCAAGCATGGAGAAGACCCTCAATGTCAGTTTTGACGAGGCAGGCAACTACAAAGGCGTCGCCACATTGCGTGACCGCGCGTCAAACGCCATCATTTGCAGGGAGTTCTTCGACTACAACGTAAACTTCGCGCCATTGAAACTGACCTTGATTGACCCGCATTACCGCAATGCGATATTTGAAAGCCAAAAACTGGACAAGGTGAGATACACCATTGAACTCCTGGAAAAAACAGTGCCAGAGGGCGCCACCATTGCCACTGGCATAAAGTGCGGAGACAACAAAAATGGCTTCCAAGGGATTGGACGTGGCTATCCTGCCGCATCCAAAATCGACGTTGAATTCCCCGTGTCACAATTGCCCTACGGCAGAATGGAGATATACGCGGTTTTGAATGACAAAGCAGGCTGGCCAATGGGCGAAATACGCGTTCCCTTGCGTAAACTGCCATTCAAGACAGGCGAGGTTTGGCGTGGCAAGGACGGTTTCTGGCGCAGCGAGGGCAAGAAATTCTTCATCCTGTCGTCATGGGGTGTTTCAGACACCAGCTTCCTCCCCGAATACAGCGTGGTGCTGCCAGTGGACAAGGAACTGAACAGAGGGCACAGGTTCTTCAGCAGGTCCACAATGTTCGGAATAAGCAAACTGCGGGCCGCGCTGAAAAAGGAAGGTGCTTCAAATGAAGTGCTGAAAGGATACAGGGAACAGGTCCGCAAGGCAAAGGACAATCCTGACTTATTTGCGTACTATCTTTGCGACGAGCCAGACTGCTTTGGCTACACGGCAACAATGCTGGAGCCAGTGGCGGACGCAGTTGCAGACGAGGATCCATACCACCCTGTCCTCATTTCTACTGGTTCTGCTGGCGTGGTCTCCTATCTCAAGTGCGGCGAGCTGAATGGCTTCCACTGCTATCCATTCCCAAAGCAAGGCACGTCAATGAACCAGTTCAACAAGATCGTGGCGTTGATGGACAGGGCAATGGCAGTCAAGAGCCAGCATGCAGGTCCTGAACAGGACATCATCTACCTGCACCAGGGCTTCAACTACGGCGACGTGGGCACCAGCACCATGAACCGCGTTCCCACATACGAGGAATACCGCAACCAGAACTTCATGTCATTCGTGCTTGGAGCAAAGGGCTTGCTGCACTACAACCGCACAGAAGAAAACTATCCCGAACTATACTATGGCCTGCCTGAATTGCTGAAGGAGGAAAAACTGGTTGGCGAGCGGGCAGTCGTCCAAAACAAGGCTAAGGAACAACTGAGGGCTGACAAGGCTGGCATCCGCTCTTTGGTCACCCAGGGCGACAATGGCGAATACTGGCTGATAGTCTGCAATGTCTCCAACGATCCATGCAGTGCAAGCCTGACATTCGCGCCTTTCGGAACCGAGGAGTTCACAGTTCTGAGCGAGGAACGTAAACTGGCGAAGTCAGGTACTATCGTTGAGAAATTCACGCCCTACCAGGTGCACATATACACAAACGCGAAGTCGCTTCCTAAATTGAAGAGCCTGGCAGAAATAACTGGCACAATCGAGGCGATGTATGCAAAACTTCAAAAGCCTGGCAATCTGGCATGGCAGCGCTATGAGGAGCAGACACTGCGCGTGACCGCATCCAGTAACTTCATGGGGCTGAAGCGAGACACGCAGGCATTGTGGCACATCACGGACGGCATTACATCAGGCAAACCTGGCACCAGGCCACATGGCGGCGACATTCTTACGTTCAAGGACAAGACTCCAAACCAGTGCCCTGACCACGTGCAGCTTGAGTTCAAGAAGCCCATCACTGCGGGCAAGGTGGTTCTTTACCCTGTCAATAATTCCCTGAAGGATTATGAGATTCAGGTGAAGAAGGATGGTGCCTTTGTAACAGTCGCTACAGTAAAGGATGCAAAGGGCGACTGCCAGACTGTGTCATTCGCGCCAGTAAAGACGGATTGCGTGCGCTTGCTGGTAACTGCCACCAACGGCCCGAACACATGGATTTATGAAATGGAAGTATATGAGAAGTGAGGTGTGAAGATGAATAAGTTTTTTGTTTTGCTTGCATTTATTGGCTGCATTCTTTTGGCTCAGGAACCAGTGCCATTCGGCAGCTGGAAAATTGACGAAGGCGAAGGCATTGTGATACGCAATGCACAAGGCACTGGAGACGGCAAGCTGCTTAACGACAACTTCGAATGGATTGACAATGGTCCAGGAAAGGCATTGCTTTTCAAGAACCCTGGCAAGACCGAGAAGGCCTCCTATATCCAGCTGCCTGCGGAAAACTTTGACGCAACAAAGGGCTTTTCAATTCTGGTGACAATCAAGACGCCTGACACATTCACCGCCAAAAGCCGCCAATATGAAATTGTGAACTTCACCAGTTCATTCGGTAAGCCACTGGGCTTCAGGCTGCTGATGGCATGGAACGCAATCTGGCTCCATCTGGGCGAGGGCAAGAACATATACCGCCTGGACATGCCAAAC
>JAFSTJ010000581.1 GCA_017450525.1 Victivallales bacterium
ATATACTGCGTTCTTTTGCATTGCAATAATCTCTGAGTTGATATGGGGGCTAAAATGTCCGAAAATAAAATATCTGAAAACCTCCTTGAGGATGTGAATGTAGGTATTCCCGAAGAGGTGGAAAAGGCGATCATCGGTCTGTCCGAAGCCAATAACATCAAGGAGCTTCGCAGCACTCTTGAGGCAATGAATCCCGCTGACGCGGCAAGCGCCCTGGAGTTGCTTACTCCTGAGCAGCAGGTCACCGTATTCCTGACCCTGCCAAAGGACATCGGCGCTGAAATATTCACTTACGTTGACAGCGACATACGCGTCCGCCTTGTCCAGCATATAGCATCACCTGGCACAACAGACAAGATACGGCAGGACTTCATCAACATGTTCGAAGACCTGGCTGCCGACGATGCTATCGATGTACTGGACGAATTGCCCGCCAACCTGGTGGAAGAACTGCTGTCACGCTGTACGAAAGACCGCCGCGAGCAGTTGAACGCCATTCTCAAGTACCCGCCCAACAGCGCAGGCAGCCTGATGACCGTGGAATACATCATCCTGCCAGAGAACATGACCGTGGCAGGCGCATTGGCACAGATACGACGCCAAGGCAAGCGCAAGGAAACCATAAACTACTGTTATGCAGTGGGCTCTGGCCGCAAGCTATCTGGCGTGCTTTCATTGAAGACCATCCTGCTCAGCGACGAGAATGTACTCATCAAGGACATAATGACCTCCCCCGTCATTTTCGCATACACCCACGAGGACCAGGAGGTCGTTGCCGCAAAAGTCAAGAAATACGACTTGCAGGCAATCCCAGTTGTGGACAAGGAAGAGCGCATGGTCGGCATCATCACTGGCGACGATATCATGGACGTTGTCGAAAAGGAAGATACCGAAGACTTTGAAAAAATGGCGGCTATGGAGCCTGCCAAGGACGAATACATGAAGTCAGGCATCTTCGTGCTGGCACGCAACCGCATCAAGTGGCTGATTATCTTAATGGTGTCATCCACGCTGACTGGCTTCATCATAACACGCTTCAACAATCTGCTGGCATCCCAGGTCATACTCGCCAGTTTCATACCCATGCTGATGGATACGGGGGGCAACTGCGGTGCGCAGGTCTCAACACTGATGATCCGCGGTATGGCAGTCGGTGACATCGAGCCAGGAAACTGGGCAATGGTGGTGTGGAAGGAACTGAGAGTGGCGCTGGCCGTCGGTGCCGCATTGTGCCTCGCCAACATAATAAGGATGCTATTATTTGTAAAGGAACTTTCACTGCCAGTGGTGCTTGTGGTCAATGTGACGCTGATAATAATCGTCGTTTTCGCCAAGATCATAGGCTGCCTCCTGCCCATGGCCGCAAAGCAACTCAAGTTCGACCCAGCCCTAATGGCAAGCCCCATGATCACCACAATCGTGGACGCATTCGCCCTATTCATCTATTTCGCCGTGGCCCAACGCATCCTCGCCTAATTCAACGCAGGGGCGCCAGGGATTTTTAACGCAGAGACGCTTTCTTTTTAACGCAGAGACGCAAAGACGCAGAGGCACAGAGTTTTTTATGTTTTCAATTGACTGGCACAGTTTTACTGTTATAGCAGTCAATGACAAATTAAAAAATCTTTGCGTCTCTGCGTCTTTGCGTTAAAAAAACTCTGCGTCTCTGCGTCTTTGCGTCTTTGCGTTAAATTAGAGGCAGTCGAGCAGGCTCAGGTTGGTATGGTAGCCTGGGTCGGCGTCTGGCAAGGCGGGAATCACATTGACAATCTCGCCCTTTTCGTCCCTGGTTTGGCATGCAAAGCCATTCTTCTGTAAGAACTTTTCAGAGAATGCCTGCCATGCTAGTTGGATGCGTTCCTCCACGCCATGCGCCTCATTCGGGAACAACTTCTGCAATTCAATGCCAGCGCGTATGGTTTCAGGCAGGCTCCACCATGGCATGTCCGAATTGGATGGTTTTCTTGAGAGCAAGTCGTATGCCTTCACAATGCCGCCTGGCCCCTTCTGGAAGCCGAAGTCAAATGTGTGGGGGAACAGTTCTGGAAGTATGCCGCGACTCTTCTCTATCAATTCGGCATGGACGCCCAATTTGCGCATTGCCAGCAGGCATTTTCCTGCAAGGCCCACGAATTCCAGCGCATGTCCTGGGTCGCACAAAAGCTTATCGCCATCCATGCGAGGCTTGGATTCCGCATCTATTGTCTCAACAAAATCAAATTTCTGCAACTTGTCTCCCAACTGCCCCTGGTTCACATGGAACTGGAATACAAATTCAATGAAAGTGGCGGCGATGTCAAGCCAGGGTGCCTGGTCATTGCCAGCCAATGCCAGGTCTGCTAGACCAGAAAGCGAAATCATGCGTGGCCCTTGCGGGAACTTTCCTGGTACGTATTCTACAGGGTTCTTGGGGTCGAAACTCTTCTGGTCCGTGCGAAACAGCTGAAAACCTATCTTACGCACAGCCAAAGCATACAGTTTCGCGGCCTCGCTGGCCAGTGCCTTGTCCTCCAGCACATTTGCAGCGGCAAACAGGCCCTTGCCATAGAATAAATCGGTGAAATTCGCCTCTGGATATATCTCCGACATTGCCCTGCCCTCAGGCGACATCACAAATGGAAGCCTGCCACCAATGCCACAGCGCGCCGCTTCGGTGTTCTTCACCACGACAGACAGCATTGCATAAAGCCTTTCAGCCGTGTCCCTCTCGCCAATTGAACGGAAATAAAGAATGTGCTTTGCAATCGCCTCAAGTCCCCTGCCCTGTATCCAGTTATAGACATGGCTCTTGCCGCGGAAACTGTCCTCCTCAAAGAAATCCTCCTCCGTGGCGATATTGAATTTGGTGTTGATAAAGCCATAGTCCGCCTTGAAACGGGATAGCATCCTCATAATGGACGGCTCTATGACCAAAGAATGTACCTTCTCTCTATCCAGCATATATCGCTCCTGTCAAGTTAAACTCTTTCCTCAAAATTCTTTTGCGGCAATATAACCGCCTCGCAATAAAATACGCATTGCCAACTTGTTTTTTTCAATAAAAATGGCATATTACGCCTCAATAAATCACACGGAGAGATGGCTGAGTGGTCTATGGCAGCGGTTTTGAAAACCGCCGTACAGCAATGTACCGTGGGTTCGAATCCCACTCTCTCCGCCACTAATTTTCTACTTAAATCAAAGCCCGCTGGCATTGCCAACGGGCTTTATTAGTATGTTTTACTGTAACAAAACTGTAACAATTTTGCATCCTCGGCCCCAAAAGTTCGGATTGGAAACCTTCATTCCCACAGAAAATATGAAAAAACTCATTACAATCTTATATCTCGCCTTGGCAGCAACTGTCATTTTGCCCATTTCATCGGTTCAGGGGAATCCCATGACCATGGAGGCTCTGCTGGCAAAACTAAACTCGGAACCAGAATTGACCGCAGCCATTGAGGTACTTCCGAATACAAACCCTAAATTCGTCCTAAATGGCCGCAAGGTGGACGCGTTGCTTTACAATGCGCCATATCCTTGGAAATACGATGAAAAGAACACCCAGGAGAAAATCGCGAATTTCCACCAGGGAGGCATTGACCTGCTCAGCCTGGGCATTGGTTTGAACGAATGCTGGCGAGCAGACGGTTCCATTGACAAGCAGTACATCGCCTCCACGCTTTACCGCGCACTGGCGCTAAACCCAGACGCATATCTCAACCTCTCCATCACCACCAATGACGTAGGATGGTGGATAAAGGCATACCCTGGTGAACTCACAGACTACGCCAACGGCGGCGTGGACCCGAAGGCCAGGGATGCCATCTTGAATGTTCGCGCCGCCTCATTCGCGTCACGAAAATGGCGTAAAGACGTAACGGGCGCGCTCAGGAGCGTGGTTGCCTTCGTGGAATCCATCCCCGCGGGAAAACGCGTATTCAGCTATCGAGTGGACTTTGGCATCTACCGCGAATGGCACTACTTCGGGATGAGGGAAGGAATGCCTGGGTGCTGTCCTGCGATGTGTGCCGCATTTAGGGAATACCTGGCAAAGAAATACCATACAGATGAGGCATTGCAGGTGGCCTGGAATGATCCCAATGTCACCCTAAAAAACGCCGATATTCCATCCGCCAAGGCGAGGCTTGACTCCATTGCGGGCGGAATGACTCTTCGCGACCCCGTTAAAAACTGCCCAGTGGTGGACTTCCTCCACACAATGCAATACGAAATGCGCGATCTTGT
Organism: Victivallales bacterium; assembly: GCA_017450525.1. Taxonomy (GTDB): domain Bacteria; phylum Verrucomicrobiota; class Lentisphaeria; order Oligosphaerales; family Oligosphaeraceae; genus RGIG3456. The sequence goes on from JAFSTJ010000581.1 coordinate 4,228, forward strand.
GCTTGCCTGCAACCAGGCGGTCAAGGAGGCTTCACATTTTCGCAAACTCTGCGGCAACTACCACGGCTACCTCTTTGGGATGGAGTTTCCAGTGGAAGCCTGGCATCTCGAAAACGAGATGGTCCTGGCCTCAAGGTTCGTGGACTGGCAGGCCTCCCCGAACCTGTATTCCAACCGAGAGATTGACGATGCCGAATTCGGGCGCAGTCCTGTAGAGAGTTATACACTGCGAGGAAAAATCGCCATTCAGGAACATGACAGCCGCACCCATCTGTCCGTGGAGGATCCATATTACACGCATGTCACCACTCCTGCGCAATCCGTCACCACATTGGCGCGTGACTTCACGCAGTCCCTCTGTCGCAACGCAGGTTGCTGGTACATGGACTTTGCTCGCGACTGGTACAACGATCCCCAGATTCTCGCGCTATTCCGAAAACTGGCGCCAATACGCGCGATGGCCACGCACAACGCCCCCGTATCACAGGTTGCAGTCGTCGCGGATTTGGAGAGCATTTACTACCATAAAATCTCCACACGGAGGCTTGATCTGGTATTCGACTGCAATGTACAGGAACTCACACACGCCGCTACGCCATTTGACGTGCTGCTCCTAAGCGACCTTGAGAACCCCGCAGTGCGGGACTATCAAGTATACATCTTTCCGAACTTGTTCTATCTCACGCCACAAAAGGCCGCCATCATTCAGCGCCTTCGCTCAAAGGGCAAGAATCTGGTATGGCTCTATGCTCCAGGCTATCTCAATGAGAAGGGTCACGATGCCGCAAACATTCAGGCACTGACTGGCTTCAAGGTCCGCGAAAACTCCGCTCCATACGATGGCACGGCCTTCCTGCACGGCACACAGCCCATGAAACCCATCTCCAACGTCACCTTCGCGCCTTCCTTCGACATTGTGGAAGAAAGCGTCCAGCCATGGGGCACTAGAACGGCACACGGCAAAGAACTGACATTCGCCATGCGCCTCAATGGCACAGGAAAAGAGTTCTACTCCACAACTGGTTTTCTTTCTCGAAATGCCTGGAAGGAACTTTTCGCAGCCTGTGGCGTACATTGCTACGAAGAATCTGGCACAACTGTCGTATGGGTAAGCAGCGCATTCATCTCCATCAATGGAAAGCCTGGCAAATACACCTTGAAACTGCCAATTCCGCGCCGCGTCACAGAGTTGCTTCCCGAAAAAGGCAACACATCGGAACCCATCACCACCATTGACCTTAAACTCACTAATGAGTGCGGTCTAAAACTCTACCACCTGAAATGATTTTTCACGCCAACTTTAACATTCCAACCACTTTCGCTGTATCGAAAAGATTAACTGAACGCTCTATTCATCGCCCTCTACGCACTTTGATGTGGCAATCTGCGCAAGAAATCTCTGCGTCTCCGCGCCTACGCGCCTCTGCGTTAAAGGGATTTATTGAATAGAGGCAGTATTCGTGTTTTTCAATCATCGTTTTACAACTTGAAATGATGTTTGATGAATCAGAAACCTTTCATTACTACAGTGTAATATCTTCCGAACAATGAATCAAAATGGAAAACTAGTTTTTTATTGCGAAATTGATGCAACAGAAACGGCAATACTCAGTGCCATTGAAGAAAGCCGCAAATATGGCAATGCCATTCCAAAGGAAATACGCATTCGTCCAGGCGTCTGCCATCTTTCCGAGCCGATAGAATTGGATGAACGCGATGCAGGCTTGACATTGCGAGGATCTGGCAAGCAGGAAAGTTGCCTGGACTGCGGCGCCGAAATAATTGGATGGGCAAAGCGTCCTGACCTACTATGGGAATGCGAGATACCAAAGGGCATCGAACCAAGGATGTTGGCTAAAATCATTGACGGCAAACTTGAAATCAGGGAACGCTCCTCCTATCCCAGCAATGGCACATTGACTAACCTTGATAAAACGGACGTCCAATGGATGAGTTCACAGTTCGGCGGCTGGAACAGAAAGCCATCCATTGAAGAAAGAAGCAGAATGACAGTGCGTCCAGAAGATTTGCCGCCCTCGTTTTCCGTGGAGAACGCGGAGATTACCCAGTTCCATATCTGGGATGAATCAACCACGCTGATCAAGAACTACAATCCACAAAATGGCGTAATTCAATTTGCCTCGCCCGCAGAACATCCCGCAGGCGCCTTCGACCGCCATGGATATGTAATCCGCAATACAATGGCTGGCATGGAAAAGCCAGGAAACTGGATGTTCGACCGCATTGCAAGCAAAATCATATACCATCCATTGCCAGACGAAGAGGCCACCGGCCCACAGGGCTATCGCATTCCTGTACTTGAAAACGCCATCAGCATTTCTGGAACAACAAGCATCACCCTGGACAACTTGACCATACGCGGCGCAAATAGCAATACCATGACGCCTGGCCTCAGGGCAATAAATCCACCTGGCGCAATTTCGGCGGAAAAATCCACAAATCTGACCATATCGAACATGAAGATTTTCCAATGCGCTGGACAGGCAATCAAGACGTTGCAATGCAAGGGGCTGCATATCTCCAACTGCACGATATCCGACTGCGGCGCAGGTGGTATCTTGTGCATGGAATCCATGCACGCCACCATAGAAGGAAACACAATTTTCCGCATAGGAAAGCTCAACTACTCTGCGCCAGCCATTACCGCAGGAGGAAAATCGCTGCTGGTATATGTTCAGGATGGCTCCGTGCCAGAAGAAGGCTCATGCCTCGTAAAAAACAACATCATCGAGGA
>JAFSTJ010000582.1 GCA_017450525.1 Victivallales bacterium
AGTCAAATATCTCACCAATAATCTGCGGATTCTTTCCAAGCATCTCAAGATAGCGTTCCAGCAGTCTCCTTGAAGAACCCCATTCAGTATTAGGACTCATGCAGCTGAAATATTCGTATGTGATTATGCGCTTAACAAATTGTGAAGCCACAGCCAACTTCATATATAATGTTCTATAGTCCGCCTGACGGAACACGCCATTTGGCTCACCATGTCCAGGAAACGGCCTTTGGAAAGTCTCAATATTGCTCCACAACTCCACACCGCATCTGTTGAAAAGCTTAGAGGCCTCGGAATACCATTCGCTGAGTCCATTGTCTCCAATCACACCCAATCGACACTCAGGACTTGCTATGGTATCCTGAGGGGCGCAATAATCCAGCAATCCAGCTGCTGGCTCAAAAAAATAGCGTCCGTAAATGTCGCACCATTGTTTTGGCGTGTATTTGGTGCTCATGTTGCCAAGGACGCCAGTAAACGAGGGTGACATGAAAGTCTTCATGCCAGGAAAAGTCTTCCTCATATATTGCAGTACTCCAAGACAAATGTCCAGAAAATTAAAATGCCATGGCAGTGCCTCAAGGGAAACATAAAGCCCTTTCAGGCATGGATGATTGGCATATTTGGCAACTGTCCTGTCATAGAAGCGCTTATTGTCGTCAATTTCCTTGCGCCAATCACCAAGATGAATGTTAGTTATGCTTACAGGGCCGCCAAGAAACACGGTCATCTCATACTTGTCAGCCAAGCGGAACACCATATCAAGAAGGCACTCGTCCTCAGGCCATGTCGTGGAGCGTGGATCCTCGGCTGACAGATGGCAACCATTCTGCTCCCATTCGGTGCGGATGATAAACAGGTGGTCCATTCCAATGGCCTTCATCATCCTGAAATCCTTTTCCCAATCTTCTAGGCCAGCATTCACAATGCCAGTATCGGAGATCAGCATATTAACGAATGTACCAGTAATGGGTTTCAAAGATATGTTTTTAAGCATATTAGTCCTTTTAAGAAAGCTTCATTTGTTGTCTTGGAACCATACCGTCAAAGTGTCATCTGGGCACATTCCACTGCCCGCCGAGGCATAATCCACCAGATGGCGCCCCCTCCATGAAGCAAGCACAGATGCCGTAGCAGGCGGCGTTGATGCTTCCGCCATCACTATCGGCCCGCGTAGCACCGCCCTAAACGGCGAGCCATCAGGCGGTAACACTTCCCGCAATGAAAAATCAAAATCCATTGTCAGCTTGTCCGTGTCCAGCCACTGGCGTTTCAACACCAGATATTCTCCTGGAATAAAATCGCATGGCTTGCCATTCAATGTGATTGTTCTGCAGAAGGACGGCACACGCAACCTAAGACAGAAATCGCCTTCCGCATGAACGGAAATCTCCGCCACTGGCTCGTATGGGTAGTTTCCAGACACTTCCAATACAGTTCCATCGCCGAAGCGAGCCTCCATCGGCTCGAAGAAGTTCAACGTAACAGCATCCGCACTTTGCACAATTGCCAGTCTTGGCGCTAGCGCCAATGCCTCAGGTCCCTGCGCCAAACAGCAATCATTGCCGCCAAAAGGCTTTCCAAAGCCCCGCAGTATCTGGTCATCTGCTGGAATCTTCGCTCCACCGCCTGTAAGCGGAGTGGGATTGCAGTGTATCCATTTAGTGGCGTCTGGTGACATGGCTCCCAATATGCCATTGTACAGTGAACGTTCAGCCTCGCACATGGGCAAAGCAGAGTCGATAAGGCGGGAAATTGCCTCGCAGTAATGCAGATAGGTAGTTGTTACGCAAGTCTCGCCAAGAACGCCGCTGTCACTTCTGGTTTGCCTGAACGCACCATCGTTCCAATATTCCCCACAACAGTCCTTCAAACCTCCCACACCAGTCACAAAAATCTCCCGCTGCCTAACATCATTGAAGTACTTTACGCAAGCGTCCAGATATTCTTGGCGTGGAGTAAGCAGCTGCAATTCCGCCAGCCCCTGAAAACAGCTGGTCATCTCGTATGCCTTGCCATTGCCCAAATCCTTGGGTGGCACTCCTGCTCTGGCGGACGCAAAAATGTCATGTGCAGTGGAGCAGCCAGAGCGAACTATGTATTCGGCAAAATCAAGATAGCGTCTTTCGCCAGTGATTCTATATACGCCAGTCACCGCGCCAAGTATCGAGCTTGCGGCCAATCCTCCATGATGTCCGCATTTTCGTATGTCCCTGGTTTCTGGTGCAAGTTGGCGCATCAGATGATCAAGCATTCTGGTACAGCAAAGCAGCACGGCGTCATCCGCCTCTACCAGCTCATAGTATCGCAACAGTGCCAGCAGCACGTACTTGCGTCCCCATATATCCCATGCCTCTGTCTGCTTTCCAGCGGGATATGAGCTAATGCAGCCATCGGGGCTTTGCGTCGCCATGACATTATGGACAGTATTCCTTATTATTTCTGCCAATTCAGGATCCCTGAGCGAATGATTGGCCAAAATTGCGGAGCGAACTATCTTGCCCCAGAACTCACAGCGCCACCCGTCATCTCCTTCATTGCGTTCGACGAACACGGATTCCAAAAGCCTGTAATCGACTTTCTTCAACCTGTTCTCCGAGGTTTTCAGAAGAGCATTCCCCAATGCCCCCTTCAATCGCACGAAATGACTACTTGCTTTATTTTGCATCTTTAGGTCCTAATTCATACAGTTCGACATGATCTATCCATGCCTTACCCTTCATTTTCAGGAACTGAAAACTAAAGGTCTGACCTGATTTCTTCCCGACATCGGCAGAAGTTGTGAAAGAACACTCTATCCTAGTCCAGGGGCAGGTACCGCGCAATGGGCTTTTTTGCGGAAGCACAATATGCCTCCCTGATCCCTCATTCACATATACTATGAACCTGCTACCAGCTCCATCGGCGGCCACATCCTCCAAGCGGCAGTAGAAGCTCAGCGCGTATTTCATGTCAGGCTTCAGTTTTATGTTCTGCGAAACAATGCTTCCCTGTATTCCCTCAAATTTGAGAGAGGCGGTTCCTGACACGAAAAACTGCCTGTCCAGAGGGAATTCCATATTGGGCGAGATTTTCCATTTGCCGCATGTATTTGGATTGGCTCCAATTTGCGGGACAAAATCAACATCGGATAATATGTTGGAGCGAGTGTCTTTTCCAAGCACCAGGGAGCCGAAGCGGTCAATGTCCCCAAATGAATGGGCGACAGGGCTCCAGTTGTAAAGGTTGGTCTGCACTTTCGTGTTGACGGCATTGCGATGCCTTCCAAAGTCCGCAAGCATACCTTCTGGAGTAGGAGCGGGCATGTCTTTTTTGGGAATGCG
>JAFSTJ010000583.1 GCA_017450525.1 Victivallales bacterium
CTTCTGGCAAAGTTCCTTGCCTGTTCTTCAAAGCGTGCCTTGCGCTTGGCCTGTTCTGCCTGGTCCTTAACCCTCTGCGCATCTGCCTTTTCCTTTTCACGATATTGCGACTGGACAGCCAACGCCTCCCTCTTGGCATTTTCACGGCGCACTGAATTATTGGTATTTGCCTCGTCCAGCACCAAAGTCAAGTCAACGCCTGCCCTGGTGATGATGACCTTGTTCTCCTCCACGATTATGCTTTTCACCGTATAGCCTGTATTGGCGATTGCATCGCCAGCTCTGTAGATATTCTTATCAACCCTACGGTCATCTGTCGCAACCACTGGTTCAGGCTCTGCCTGCCTGTTCATAGGACGTCTCATGGCAGGGTTGTTATTCATATTGTTATTGTTGCCTCTGAAATTGTTGTTGAAATTATTGTTGCCTCTGAAATTGTTCCTGTTGTTTTGACGCGCGTTGGACCTGACCTGAGTGATTATGGCCACTGGCACAGCCTCTTCTTTCTTTCCTATGCGAGCAATGCCAACCACCTCGAATTCGGAGTTTGTCATGGTGCGCCCCTGAACCTCGCTAGTTGCCGTTTCAGGGCCGTTTTCTCCTTCTTTTCTCGAATCGTTGAAAAGACTTTTTTCCCAAAGTATATCATATTCGCGATTACTTTTTGCCACCTTTTTGGAAGCAGCCTTGCCTGTCTTGTCAGGGGAAGGCGTCTCAATGGAAACGCCTGCATTTTGTTCTTCAAGCAAAGGGGACTTGTACTTTGGCAACGGAGCACTCATCTTGCGGGCTCCAGCCATGGCAAGAACAGAGGACAGAACAAGTCCAGCAATCAGTAAAAACCAATTATTACCGCTCATTTTGCATTTCCTCCCTTGTTTCCACCAGAAACAACCTTGCGAGTAGATGTCTTGCCCTTGACTGTACCTTTGCCAGTGGCTTTGGATGACTTGGATTTGCTAGTATCCAAGGCAACATCATCCAGCGACACATCCCCGCCCAACACCTTGACAGCTTCCTCATTCAAGACAAAGGCACGCAGTCTTCCGCTAAATTTCACGCCAGTAGGCTTCTGAAGATTATCAGGCTCGATTTTGCAACTGGACCAGCTGAAGCTATGTCGTGCATTCTCCAATTCACGCAGCAGCCTTGTGACCTCGCGCATGGACACTCCTCGCATCTCCATGCGCAGCTCCACTTCCTGGATATAGTTCACATTGTTTGTCTTGATAAGACGCGCCTCCCTGCTCTGTATATTCACGCTTGCAAGCCTGGCAATCTTGTTGAATTCCTCCAGCACTTCCTGTTCCACAGGCATCGTGGTCCTGGTTCTTACCCAGAACTGCCCTGACTTGCCACGCAATTCCGCCAATTCAGCCTGCCAGTCCTGGTTCATCTTCTTCATCACAGCCAAATCGCCACGCAGGGACTTCAGGCGGTTCTGCTCCTCCTGAATATGCGAATCTGTAGGCAGCTCAATCATTGGCAGATATTGATGCCCCAGCATGAGGACAAACGCCAATATCAGCACCCCCAGTATAATCTTCTGGTATTTGTTCTTTTGTTGTTGTGTCATAATATTTACCTGCGTGGCAACAATGCGGTCATTCTTCCTCTACCTCTATCTCCAATACCTCGCCTGAGGCCCCCGCCCCCACTGCCTCAATGGTATCATTCGCTTTCTGCTGCTTCTGAACCTGCTTCTGTTCTTTCAAGTACGTCTCCAAAGCCTTCTTCTCTTCGGGAGTGTCATAACGGGCCTTCAAGCTAAAGCGCCTTTCTGAATAGCCCGCCCTGTTGTTGGCCGACTTGGTCTCCACTACGTCGCCCAGAATCGGGGAATTGTTCAGGCGCAGACTGATATCCATATTTGCCGTATCCCCCATTGGCTCACGAAGCACGAATGTAACTGGAACTACGCTGGTGCCGATGTCCATTGTCCAGGTGAATGGTCCAGCAAACCAGGCTGGCGGCTTTGTCTGCTTGGTAAGTTCAATCAGCACATCAGAAAGCAATGGTGCGTCAATCTTGTAGCGTGCCATCTCCTCCTCAAGCAGCTTCGCCGCCTCCGCATATTTTCCACCTGAAGCCGCTTTCAGCGACTTCATCTCGTTCTCCACGGTCTTTATGTCCTTCTGTATAAGGCGCAGTCTCATCTTCCTTGTCTGGAAGCCCTGCATAAATCCATAGCAAAGGCAGATTACAATGAAGGCACAAAGGACAGTGGCCACAATTTTGCAAGCCTGATAGCGCTTTGGCCTCAATTCATGTGGCAGTTCAGGCAAGGTCTTGGCATCCTGCGCAATGGAACGAGTAAGGCCGTATGCAGCAGTGACAATTACAGGCAGGAATGCAAGCTGATCTTGCTCTGGCAGGGATGCAAGTTCCCCCAGATCCAGACCGTCAAAGGGCAGAAGTTCACCTATTGTGGCATTGGCAGGCAATTCAAATGGCACTGCCTCACGACCATTCGCACCCTGGACATAGCGAAAGCTTGCCTTGCCTGGAAGAGTTACAGCCACATCTGAAAACACTGGATCAAGCAACACTGGCGCAGGCGCCATAATATCCACCTTGGACAGCCCCGTTGCAGCGGCCAGCCATTTGCGCCATACATCCTTCTTCACGTAGAACAGGCGCAGTTTTAGGCGTTTTGCCTGCCCCTGCTGCATCGTTTCAATTATCCTGTATCCCCATTCCAGTTGTTCAGCTGGCAAAGGCGTATTTTTCCTTAATTCAAATGCAAGTGCCGACCTAAGTTCCTGTTCCTTCAGCATTGGCATTTCCAAATCAGCCATGCCCCAGGCACCTTCCATCGGCGAGGCCAGGCAATAGGAAGCTTCGTTGACGCCAAGTTGCCTTCGTCCATCGGAAAGCATTTCCGCAAAGCCACCCCTCTGTTCCTGTCCATGTGACTTGTTTTCGGCCTTCCATATTGCTGCAACGCGAAGTTTGCCTCCTGCTCCGCATTCCAGCCGAAGCCCCAGGCACAACCCGTCCATATCCCATGAGAAAGCGGTGCAACTTCTCCTCACCGCATTGATTTGCTGGGATGCCTGTACTGTTTTGTTATCTGACTGCTTGCTTGTCATTGTATCACCCTATTCCAAATTGAAAGGGACTGGCTTTCACTTTCGGCAAATATCGTGCTGTTGTTCAAGTCAACTTCACGAATCACGCTGTATATCACCCTAACCTCACCGTCATCACTGGCGGCCGAGGCGAATATCTGCGCCACGTTGCTTTCAGTGAAACTGTATTTTGACTTTATGTTGTAGAACATTTCAGAGGAAAGACTTTCGTCCAGCGGAACCGATTCCTCCGTCCAGCGCCTGCGGGCCTCCAGTATCTCCTGCAATTCCTCGTCAGTACAATCCATATCGGACTGTATCTCGGCGGCAGATGCGGCAAAGAAAGAAACCTTGCCGTCCTCCGTTTCATTAAGCGTCTTCTTGTTAGGCGGGATCATGGTTACTTCTCCAGTAATCACCTTGTCCCATCCATCCAGCCAATATACCTCTTCCTTGAACTGCATCGCGCCGTCACGGGGCATGGCATAAAGCCCGTCGCCCTCATAATCCCCCTCCTCTTTGCCATTAAGGCGTACATTAGTATCAGAGTCGGTATAATCCGCCAGCACATCGCAGAAGTTGTCTATCAGTTCCAGCGTATCCGTATCATCCATGTCCACGTTCTTCTTGAAAGTGTCCGTCTTGTCCAGGCGTATGGATTTTTCCACGCCAGCAATGTAGGCATACGTATTCGATCCGTAGAGCTGGTGTTCCCTGCGGTCAGCCATCCATGGCTCAAAGTCAGTCTCATTGACTCTGCTTTCATCGCTTTTGCCCAGTTCTCTGTTCGAATAAAGCCTGCGGTCCGTGATATGCATCCACAATGCATGATCCGCCGCTGCCTCGGCCACATAGCGCAATTGCGAACGACGGCATGTCACGTATGCTTCCTTGGAAATTACCTCGCACACCGTCATCATGTGTACCACCATGAGCAGCGTAACCGCCAGCACTCCAAGCACCATGACCAGCGCCATTCCGCGTTCGCGGCTATGTGAGATACTTGCTTTTCTCATGGCGTATTGTCCAATGGCAGCTCAAATGTACCATACCTTTCTCGATAGCCGTTTCCCATGGTCCTCCGAAGCCAGGATTCCTCCCGCCCATCCAGCCACTTCACCCTAATCTGTATTGCAAGTGGAATGTCCTTCCTCTCGCTGTCTTCTGTCTCCCAGGAATCCCTCCAGAACAGGCGGTCCTTCCACGTTTCCGACACATCGCTTGAAAAGTCCGCATACAGAAATGAAATGCTTTCCACCCCTGTGCTTATTACACTGACCTTCTTCCTGTCGTCGGCTATGTCTTCCCAATTTATGAATGGCCTGTCCGTGTAGAGGGCCTTCAATTCTCCGTCCTCCAAAAACAATTCCACGAAACGCAGGGCGCCTTCTGCCGTGTCATTGAGACGATGTAGATAAGCGATGCGCAAGACATCAGCCTCTGCCACGATGAATGGAACCACTTGAACAATGCCATCCTCCTTCTCTCTCCAGAGAAACGGCACTGCATTTGAAAGGATGCTGTCCAGCGTCCTGTCCATCGCAAGAAGTTCAGCTAGTCTATTGCGCTCAGTGGTAATACTACCCCATGACGAAGAAACGTGGCCAGAAAACGCGAACAAGGCCACCGCCACCATCATGAATATGGTCACTGCAATTGCCAGTTCCAGCAAGGTGAAATATCTGCGCCTTCCACTCATTCCAAATCATCTTCCTTTATGAGCTTCTGCACCCAGTTTTCACCTTTTATGCGCCCTTCGCTGTCCCTAAGCACTATATGGTACTCACCCAGCATCCATTCGTGGACATGCTCAAGCGCCTCTTCGTGAATATCCTCCACTTCAGAGAGCTCGCAGGACACAGATACGCCTTCCTGCAGCAATCCGTCAGGCATCGTTACATTAGGACCGCCCAGCAAGTAAGCCTCCGTAGCCTGCGTCAGCTGATGCTGCCAATTCCACCTGGACTTTGAGCGCAACAAAGCAGAACGCGCACTTCCAAGAATGCCAAGTATGGCAGCCACGGACATGGACAAAATGGTGGC
>JAFSTJ010000584.1 GCA_017450525.1 Victivallales bacterium
CATCAGCACATGGGAGATGTAGTCCCCGCCACGATGCTCATACCAGCGCTTGCCAAGGTATCGGCTCGTGCCGACAAGGCAGAAGGAGCGCTCCGGCACATGCATCGCAATGTAGGAGACGGGACTCCCGCTGACGTCGTCTGCGAAGCCGTCCGGCACGTTATAGGTGAATAGTCCGCTGTATTTAACTGCCTGTCCCAGTTCCAGCCCTGCCGACTTCGTGAAAATGCCATATCCCCCGTTCTGAAGATTCCAGGGCGAAGAAGTGTAGATGAATTGTTGTATCTTTTCTGGCATAAGCGTACCTATTTCCCTTTTAGGAAGCCGTTCTGCCACAGAATCCAAAGCAATGGGTCCACGCAGTTATACGGATTCGGCGACGAATCCAGATGTCCTAGATTGCTTGAGGACAGCACGCCGTTTCCCAATGCACTTACCCCAAAGCAGGCCAGGTTGTCAAAGCACTCCTCTGCAACGCCAAGCACGTCGTCCTCCTCCTGGTATTCCCGCAGCCACTCGCGCATCTCCTCGTCAATCAAAGAAAGATTATTCATATTGACCCGATGCGCAACGGTCTTGTCCTCGTAGCTTGAATTCAGGAACACTGAAGAATCCTTGCCGAAAAGGGGCCGAAGCGGGTCAACCTTCGAGAAGGCCAACGCGACAGGCACACGGCTCTTTCCATTGCCCCGTTTTCCGGGCAGTATCTGATGTATCTTGCGAAGCAGCTCGGCCGTCGAGCAGGCACTGCGCCTTTTCTCAATCTTGTACTGCCTGAAATAACCATCCATTGCTTCCGATGAGCAGACGCCAGGCAACTGCATCGGATCCATAAGCAGAATGACCCCTGAGGCCTGTTGCAAATAGCGTAAGGTCTCACGCAGCAAGGACACATCGGACTCTTCCAGGTCTTCTCCTGCAGAATCATAGAAGAAACAAGTGAATTTTCTCCTCTTATGCGGTGGCTTGAACTCAAGTGTGTAAATCAACGGACGCTTGCCGCCCAAGTCCAGACTATCATACCTGCGTGTTGAGGAAAGTGCTTCCAGTCTTTCGTAAAGAGGAGCTTTGTAACTGATATAGTAGTTTTTCGAGGTCAACTCGTCAGGGCAGCTGAATGCCCATTGGATGTCACTGGCAATCTCATACATGGACTGAATCAAGGATGCGATGTAATGGCTCTTGCCGGAATTTCTCAAGCCAATGACCGCAATATAGGATGGGTCACACTCTACGAGGTCAATAGGAAGCAGACAGGAAACAGGTCGCCCCTCGGCTTTCTGAAGGCAATTTGGGCATATTATGCCGTCAACAAGCGTTCTTCGTTTACTCGCTTCGTCTTTTCCATCTTTACAAGCGTCACATGTCAATTCACCTATGGCTGTTCCAAAATACTTCTGGAGGAAGCTCAGGTGGATTTGACCATTATGTTCAACATCACCAGATGGACAGTGCTTGATGACCTCATCTAACGGCAGTTTGCTGAAGCATAGAGGGCAGATGAATTCACGACTCATTCACAGCCTCCCAGATAGCCTTCCTGCCACAACGCCCATAGAAGAGGTTCAAGAACACGCTTGGAAGTGATATTGTCTCGCAGCATTTGCCTATGAGTGCCGTCATCATTTTCAATCGCGTCGAAACCAAAAGCGCTGACCGCAAAGAAACAAGTATATTTGAACTCCTTTTCAAGCTGCATCAAAAGATCACGATTACTCGCCCCATTGTACAAAAGCCGCTCTTTGACAAAGTCATTCAGCTCTTCCAAGTCTGAAAGATCAACACATCCTTTGCAGGTTTTGGTGGATGTGAGATTGAAAAGTGGATTGTTATTGACGTTGTTGAATTCCTTGAGCTTTCGGAGCGTATCGCTCTTTGAAACGCAAATAGCCAAGGGGCAGTCCCTTATACCACCATAGCCGTTCCAGATTTCCGCCAGCAGATTGATGATGGACACTCCATCGTCCCCCTGTCCGATTCTCTTCAGCCCCAAGTAACTTCGTAGTTTTTCTGCCTCTTCTCCTCCACCAGTCTTTTCGCGAATCATCTCCCGAATCAGTTTTTCCACACCTTGAAGCTGCTGTGGCTCCACCATCATAAAGACTGCCTTGGCATAGCGCAATATCGGATAGTCATTTAGGACCTTACCGCGGCTGTTGACCATATCTTCGCCCGCAACGTCCCTTATGCACAGCAAAATCTGGCGTTTCCGTCCGAAGAAATGATGGCCAAACAAACGAAATGAGACCCGCATTCCCAAAAACTCCCTATCACAATCATCAAAATCCATTTTTATCAATAATGGATTGAAAATCCTGTCGTCATTAAAATCCGCGCTTGCCTTGTGTGTACTATCTGGAACCACACGTTTCAATCCATTATTGTATGCATTAGTGTAGCGCTTAAATAGATTCTTTTCATCATTGTTTTCATACGGGTTTTCTTTATCATTATAAGGTCTTAGACTGCTTTCTTTCCAGAAAAAACCATTCCCCTCCTGCTTGTCAAGCAGGTTAAGCAAAGCCCCGATGTAACAGCTTTTTCCTACTGTTGACATGCCAAGCACGACAATGGGAAGAATGTCATATTTGTTACCCAGCACATTCTCGGGCAAACGAACCCTACAGCCTGTATGACATTCATAATAGTCGCCTAAAGCCGTCAACGCATGACCGCAAATCGGACATTTTACTATCGAACTCATTGTTGCTCCTTATGGTACATGACCTTAATTGAAATCTACTTTCCCAATTGAATCTGCTCGCCAACCCGCTTTAAATTATAGTTCGGGTCGTTGGCGACATCCGTCATGAGCTGGATATAACCTTGTTTGGCTTTAGGCAGTTCAATGCGCAGTTGATTGCCTGACTGCGATTTGATTTCTCCCAGTTTCTCATACTTGCCATTCGGTGCGAGGAATTTTGTCTTTGTAAGCACGTATGAAAGATTTGGAAAACCCTCGCCATCCGACTCCAACTCAAGAAAGAACTTTGAACGAAGCAGACCTTTCTTCACAACCCTATAGCTTATCGTCACCGGTTTTGCCAAAATGGCTGTTCCCACGCCTTCTTTTGAAAAACGCTCCCCTGCGCCTGTCTTCTGAACAGACAAAATCGTCAGATAATAGGTGTAGTTGAATTTTGTCCAAGTGTAGCAGCCTTCGCGCTCATACTCGGCTTTGGTCAATACACTCCCCCGCTCCAGAATATCCTGCTTTGACAGCTTCGGCTTCGTTGCAACGTCACGGGGACCCTTAACCAATCTCACAGCCTCAATGCCGTCTGGCCATTCCCAGCGAACTTTGATCATGTCCGCAGAACAGCGTTCCACTTCCAGATTCTGAACCTCTGGTATCGGCGGCGCCTCGGATGGCACGCCGATGGCCTCGACGGTCTGGCTTGTCCACGTTTTCCCACCAGCCTTATAGACGAAGCGAAGCTGGTAGGCATATTTCTGCCCATTCGTCAACTTCTCGTCCAAGAAAGATGATTCATTACCCAGAGGCTTCCAATCACTCCAATCTTGACGCTTCAGTTCACTTTCAGGCTGTATTGAAGAGTTTGCTGCAGGTGATTTCCAGCTCAAGGCAAGTTGCCCGTCATCGGGAGAGACAGTGAATGCCTCTGGTGGCAAGGCAGTGCAGATGTCCGCAGTGGCGCTTCGCTTGCCATTCTCCCCGTATGCCACAGGGCAAACCACATAGCCATAATATTCGCCGCCCTCGACTGTCTTGTCAACAAACTCGGTTGCGTCGCATGGCAAATCCTTGCCCACCTGCTCCAACCCCGCTTCATATCCAGTCGGCTTCCTGCCCTTGCAACGGTATATGCGCAACGCCTCCACTTTGGGCGACGCCTTCTCCCATGTCAGTTTGACACTCTTCCCCTCCAACATCGCCTGGAAGTTGCCAGGTGGCGCCAGGTTCTTGAGCACTTCCTCGCGCTCCTGCCGTGCCTTGCGCTCTGCCTCCTCACGTCTCCGTTGCTCCTCAATCTCTGCCTTGATTTGTTTCCTGCGTTCCTGAATCGCCTTCCACTTCCCGAACTTGCGCAGTATCTCATCACAGAGTTTCAGCTGCTCTGATAAAGTCTTCGTTCCCGACAGCTTCTCCAGACATTCCGCACCATCTGCAAAAGGATAGCCGCAGTTTTCGCAATACGTTTTGCCCTTACCAGCGTGTACTTCTGCTTTGCAATCAGGGCACTTTGCGCCTTCTTTACGGGGAAAATGGCAATGGGGGCAATCCTTGTTATCATCTGGACGCAATTCTTCGCAGTAGTAACATGGTACTGGCGGACATGGTAATTCTATGTTTCTGCCCCCATTGTACTTCGGATAGAATTCTTCGCAGTACCACCTAAGCAGTTCC
>JAFSTJ010000585.1 GCA_017450525.1 Victivallales bacterium
CGATGACTATTTGTCGGTCATCCAGGAATATGCCGCAAAATAGGAAATGCGAAGAGCAATGGTTAATAGCCTCTTATAACACCACTGGGCAGTGTCTATCTGTCCAGTGGTAGCAGCCATAAGCTCAGCACAGGTTTTCGCAGGTTAGTCTATGCGTGCCTGGCCCAGCCAGAGTTGTTTCGCGGCCTGGCAGGACGATTTCCGCAGTTGTGTTGGGCGGCACGGTGTACTCCCATTCAATCTTGCCATCCTCAAGTCGTTTCCATGAGGAGCGAATCATGCCGCGAATGGACTTGTACTCTGCGGTGGCGCTGTCCAGTCTGGCGCCAAACAAGGGGGCAAGCCTGAACCTTGCAAAGCCCAAGTCTGATGCCTGCTCGCTCAGCGGCTGTATTCCGCAAATGCGACGGTAGAACCAGCTGCCGACTGCACCGTATGCATAATGGTTGAAGGAGTTCATGCTCACATTGCCAAAGCCGTTTTCCTTTGTGAAGCTGTTCCAGCGTTCCCACATCGTGGTTGCCCCCTGGCGGATTGAATACATCCAGCCAGGGTACTCCTCTTGCAGAAGAAGGTCGTAGGCCAGATCCACTTGCCCGATTTTGACGAGTGTTTCAAGAAGGAGAGGCGTTCCAAGGAAGCCAGTCGTCAGCTTTCCTCCATTGATGTCCCTGATGTTGTGTATCAGCATTTCGGCGGCAACACTGGCTGATTCAGAATCGAAAAGGTCCCAGTGGAGTGCCATCAGCAATGCAGTCTGGGTGCAGACCAGTGGCTTTCCGTCCTTGTCCAGGAACCTTCTTTGTATTGCCTGCCGTGCTTCATTGTATTGCAACTCCCTATGCTGTGCCTCCTTTTCATCCCCAACCAGGCGCAGCATCTTGGCAACGAGGCGGAGCATGCCAGCTAGATAGGCTGAGGAAAGGAACTCTTTGGGTGTCATGTTGACTGTGTCGCCATTGTCGAACCCGATGTATAGCCAGTCGCCGTATCTGGCCACATCCAGGATATAGGTGTTTCCTGAATGCTGTATCTCCCAGTCCAGCCAGCGCAGCATCTGGGACATGTATTTCTTTACAATGCGGGAGTCACCGTACTTCTCAAGCAGAACCCAGGGGCACACAATACCAGCATCTGACCAGCCAGTCGCGCCATTGTAGTCATATTTGCCGACATAGGCATACGGTGAAGGAATGACATTGGCATAGCTGCCATTTACAGCCTGGGCCACATTCAGGTCGGCAAGCCATTTTGTGTAGAATGAGGCCGCATCCATATTCCATGTCGCCTCATCTGCAAAAACCTGCGTGTCCCCTGTCCAGCCCAGGCGTTCATCCCTCTGGGGACAATCAGTCGGTATATCGACGTAATTTCCGCGTTGCCCCCAGATTATGTTGGACTGCAACTTGTTAAGCATTTCGTTGGAAGAAGTGAAGTGACCTGTATCTGGCAGTTTTGTTTGAATGACGCGCGCCTTGATGTCCTTTTCAGTGAGTTCGCCTGGCCAGCCCGTGACATCCAGATATCGGAAGCCATAGAAGGTGAACTCAGGCTCAAAGGTCTCTGTTTCGTTTTCGCCTGAAACATATATCGTGCGTGCGACGGCGCTTCGCAGGTTGTCATAGTAAAGCGAGCCATCGGCCCGCAGCATTTCGCCATGCCGCACTGTAATCATAGTGCCCTGGACATTGTTGTGTAGCGTAAACTGCTCGCGTCCCACCAGGTTCTGACCGAAATCAACGATGTATGCGCCATTTGGGCGTCTTTTTATACTGATTGGCTTCACGTCAACAATATGCGCAACTGGCTCTGAGGCAGACCATTCAATACGGGGCTTCACAGGCATTTCAGCTGACGTCATGTTCTTTACAGGCCCCCAGTTGGCACTTTCCAGTTGATTCAGGCTATGCCATGCCTCTATCGTCGTGCCGTCATAGATGTCAGCCTTGTCATTCGTGGGGCAATATTTCGTGTTGCCGCTATTCAATGGGACGATTTCAATGTTTCCGTCCATTTTCTGAAGCCGTATTTCGCAACGCAGCAGGACATTATTTCCCCAGGTAGGCAGGTTGCGGTTCCATAGGCGGGAAATGCGCCCTGAAAACCAACCGTTGGCAAGCATAATATCAAGTGTATTCTTGCCTTCGGCGAGCAGGCCATCAATGTCATATACTCTGTACAGGACACGCTTGTCGTATTGTGTGAAACCTGGAGGAAGAAGGTCATCCTCCCCAACTGGCGTGCCATTGATTTTTACCTTGAAAATGCCAAGCGCCGTGATGCAAAACCGTGCAGATGCAACATTGCCGCACTCTATTTCGGCACGGACAGGCACTAGTTCCTGGTTCAGTTCCTTGCCAGTAGGTTGAATCCATGGCGCAGTCCAGCCTGCTCCCATGAAGCCTGTTTCGAAAAAGGATGCTGCTTGGAGTTCCTCTCCGTCCTCGCCCTTGGTGGTGACACTCCATTCATAGCGTGTGAAACTCTGAAGCGTTGCGCCACTGTACTCGATCTGCGCCGTGTCTTGTGATTTCACGCAGCCGCTGTCCCATGCAATTCCATCGGCACCGTTCACGACAATCCTGTATTCACACTGTCTTTTTTGCGAAGTCTCCCATGAAAAACGGGGCCTTGCCTCATCCATCCCCAAAGGGGCAACCTTGTACTCAACACGCAAATTATCCAACATAAAGCAACTCCATTCTTTTTTTCTGAATCGTTATCGTTTAACCTCAAATGTATAAACATTGGTCGTCAAATCCTTCCTCGAAGCCCCCTTGACGGACGTCCATTTATTTCTCATCATTGATTGTCCATTTTACTGAAGCCACTATTAATTTAGCACTCAATGATGGTTTTTCCTCTAGTTTCCATATGATAAGTCATGGATTTCTGCATTTTTCGGACGCAAATCCTATTTGCGATGCCTGCCGTTCCTCTTTGGGAATAATCTATTTGCTGGTAAGAGGTAATTGCAAAAGTATCGCGAAATGCGCTAAGAGATGGGCGCAGTGGCTAAGGTAACGAATCGAAGCCGCACTTTCGTGCGGCGAGAGGCGTTGCCAACGCCAATGTGTTCATGTCAACGCGCATTTTGATGAGAGTTTTGCAATTACCTCTATGATGAGTTTTTTACAAAAATGTCGTTGCAATGCGTGCGTAATGTGTTACATTATAATTGCAATAGTGTTTCGCCCTATGGACGATGAACCTATCTACTAGGAGTAGGAGACACCATATTAAAAAGAAGGTCCGTTGAAAAATGCCACAGATGAAAAACTACTATTTTGACCTCTTCCACCATGATGTTGAACCCATAGTCCCTAGCAGCAGCCGTTGGGGGGTGCAGGGCGAATATGTCGTGGATTCTGAACATATTGGCTATACCAACTGGGTCTCTGACGATAGCGTGCTGCAGACCGCAATCCCGAATGGCGAGGATGTGGTGATGCACATCAATACGGCCTCCAGCGTGCTGCTGGACATGGATGTCGTGGCGCATGCCGTCGAAGTCGGCGAGGAGGCCACCCTGAACGTGACCGACAACCATTCTCTCCAAATCAGCGACTGTTTTACGCTCAACGGCCTCATGTCGGTGAGCAACAACCACAGTTTGACCAATGCTGTGGAGACCGCGCTTCAACTGAACGGCACAGGCAGGGTGAACCTGAGCAGCGACGGCACGTCTGGCTATCTGGGAACCGAAGGAAACCGAGGAGCCTTCGCCATCGGCAAGGATTTGACGGTCACAACCCTCGGCTATTCCACTGGCAACATCTACGCCAACCTCACGAACGAGGGCACCATCACCACGGAGGCTGGCCAGCTGACGCTGAATGGCAAC
>JAFSTJ010000586.1 GCA_017450525.1 Victivallales bacterium
CATTGGAATGATGTCAATCGCAGATTTCTATTTGTAGATCAGAGACCTTGGCATCTGTCTCGGGACAAATGTTTATCGCAACCCGTATGAGGGCGACGTCACGCTTCTGAGGATCCAGTATCGGAATTTTCACTGAATATTCCTTTGGCTCTTCAGACAGGTACATATAGTCCTTTCTAGGCTCAGACATGTAGCCTCCCTTTTCGTTGTATTGGTAGATGCAGACTGAAAATCTTCCCTTGCCAGACACCTTTGCCTTTGCCTTGAAAAAGCGTCTTTTATCGACGGGAATTGGCTTGGAAGTGAACACAGCCGCGAACTGCTTGCCCGAAGTAAAATGCAGGCATCCATTTTCCATCCTTGCATTGCCTGAAACCTTGCCATCAACCTTCATGCCAGTGTTGTAAGACCAGCCCTGGGGCATGGCACCATCAGCGCCCACAAAGGGCAGTTCCATTTTCAGCGCAGATGCATTGGGGGCGCTTTCCTTAGCCTTCGGCTTGGCTGCCTCCTTTGCCCGTGGTGCGATTTCCCCTTTCTCCAGCAGGAAGCCGTATGTCATTCCAGGAATTGCCTCCCATGGCTCATTTGAGGCGTAGTTTCCCGTCAAAGGGCCGACTATGGCCTTGAAATGCGTGCCCTTAGGGGCAATCAGCCTCTTTTCACCGCCAGTGCGCGCCACGACAAAGACCAGGTCATTGCCAGCCCATACAGGATCCTCACGGCCTTCGGCGTAGCGTACAGCCCCCGCAAGTGAACATATCTGGTCCATCACAGGTACTGGTAGGTCTGGCAGCGTTGAGAAGTAGTGCATGGAATTGCCCAGTTTCTTGCATACAAGCACGGGACGGTCGCTACTGTCCTTGAAGAGGACCTTGTCATAGCCGTCAACTGGATAGAAATGCGGGCCGAATTTGAATTCGCTGGTAAAGTTATCCTGCTTTCCGTTGTAGGTGTAAACTATATTTCCTCTGTAGAGTTTCTCGTCCATCGTGAACTTCATTCCCAGAAAATCGCCATTGAATTCAGGTTTTGGTCCTGGCTTGTCTGGATAAACCGCACCCGCTGCGTAAAGCCATAGCACGCTTGCCTTCTCACGTTCAAAACGCGCCATCAGCTGCTCTCTCTGCTCCTTTGTAAGAGAGATGGTTGGCAGCATCACATACAGCTTGTGCGGCGGCAGAAAGTCCTTCTGCAGCATATCCTGTATCACGGGCACGCTATAGGCCACCGCCAGCTTGTTTAAATGGATGAACATTGCCCGATATGCCGCAGGAAGCGCACTGCCTCTTATAGTGGAGGAAGTATGGTAAACACTGTCTCCGTCACCAACCACAGCCACGTCATTATTGATGTAGCCCTGGACAGGGGGCAGGTTTTCGTATGTTTCCTTCAAGTTGCGTATCACATCCAGCACGGGCTTTTCATAGAAGGCCCCGCGAGGCAGATTTTTCCAATACGGAGCGTGTCCAGTGACAGTCGAGACGGCGAATTCCCTGTTGATGTTTCCAATGCTCTGGATGTTTGTGGATGTGCGGCTAGTGTAAAGGTCAAAATTCCAGGTTTCGTGCGGTGCGTATGAGTTGCGTTCATCGTTCTCCATAAGGCACAGCACTTTGTTGAGCGAGTTGGTTGTGAATGGCTGCATGAAGCCGCCTGGCATACCGACCTTCTTGTAGGTGTAGCGGGCAGGAGCGCGCAGGAAGTCAACGTATGGAGATGCGGAAACCTGGTAGAACTCGTTGTGCCCATGGTGCTGCTGCGAACGGGAGTAGTTCTCAACCAGTTCAATCAGATAGCCGTAGTACGCCCCGCACAGCAGTTTGCCGTCACTCTCCTGCTTTATCAGTTTGCAGAAATGGATGATTGCCTCGGCAAAGACCCTGTTCCTGAAGACATACCAGTCGATGATTGGCATGTCCGTTTCAGGATTGAGTATGATTCCCTGTCCTTCCTTGAGTGCGTCCTTCAGCACTGGCTGCTTTGCTGTCTCGAAAGTGACTCCAGGCTGCTTCCATGCCGCCTGCAATGCCTCGTTTGTCTTGTATTTTTCGCGCAGCATGTTCCTGAATGTTTCATAATCGGACTTGCTGTAGCCGTACATTGTATGCTTGTTGTTCTTGTCCAGCATTCCCCAGAACCACTCGCCATTGCGGCTTTCGCCCACGTTAACGCCCCAGATGCGGCTGCACCAAGCCTGGGACTTAACATGTTTCATCAGGGCCTTGATTGCCTTGTCTGAGTCAACCAGCCATTTTTTTGAGCCAAGCGATTGCTCGTTCTCGTAGGGGAGCCGCTCAACGCCTGAATCCGTTTTCGAGACATGATCTGGATTTGCCTTCAGCCACCAGTTTGGCATATAGTACCGTATGTCAAGAATGAAGATGGCGTCTGGAATGACATTAAGCAGGTCGCATACCTTTAAGTCCAGTAAATTGAAGTTGTACACATCCTCATCCATCCAGAATTCGGGGAAGTCGATTCTGATGAAGAAGTTCTTGTAGCCAGCCTCGGCCTCTGGTTTGAGGCGACGCCCCGTGTCGTATGTTTGGATGAGTGCCGGATAGTAAAGTTCCTCACCGAAGCGCAGCATTGGGCGCACACCCAGATTCACAATTTCAGCCTTTTGAAAACCCTTGTTCTGCATTGCGCTTGACTTGACTTCTGCAAGTAGCGGATTTCCTACAATGCTGAAATAGTCGTCCTCCAAATAGAGTTTCGCGTCAGATTTGAATGAGGGCGGCACCGCGTAGATAATGTTAATTGTGCTGCCAGCAATGAAATCTCCCATGACCTGCGCCAGAATGTTGATTTTTTCCGACTTTCCATCAGGGAACACCCTTTTCAGCGTCAGGTTGTCAATTTTCATCGGAGCGTCCTTGATGACCTTTGCGGTGATTTTGCCA
>JAFSTJ010000587.1 GCA_017450525.1 Victivallales bacterium
AAAACACAAAATCTGACAAAATCACTTTTCAAATCAAGGGAATATTCCACCTCAAAATTCCCCCAATATCTGCTGTTTTGAAAAGTTATGGGATATCTGTGAAAATATCGTCCTTCAAATGTTTTTTCGTCCAAAACACACTATATTATGGACGAAAAAAGATTGACAGGACGAAAAGTTAACGCATCATGAGAACCTTCAACTACGAAAAACTGGCTGAACTCCATTGGGACAACGAGGTACTCAGGCACGTTGCGAAAATCCACGAATACAAGGGACGACTGGCTACGTTTGCCGACTGCAACCCGAAAGAGGCATTGCGTCTAGTGGGAATAGCGAAGATACAGAGTACGGAATACTCCAATCGGCTGGAGGGAATTGTCACGACCTCGACAAGGCTACGGCAGCTTGTTCAGCAGAAGACTATGCCACGTAGCAGAAGCGAGCGTGAAATCGTGGGATACAGGGATGTCCTGAACACCATCCACGAGAGCCACGAGTACATTCCAATCAGGCCGTCGTATATCCTGCAACTGCAACATGACCTGATGAAGCCTGCAGGCCTTTCATACGGCGGACATTTCAGGAATGTCCAGAACTATATCAGCGAGACGAGGGAGGACGGGACAGTCGTGACCAGATTCACCCCTGTTGCGCCATACGAGACGAAAAGTGCCATTGAAGCGATATGCGCCAGTTATGGGCGAACCCTGGCAATGGAGACTGTCGATCCGCTGATTCTGATTCCCGTCTTCGTCTGCGACTTCCTGTGCATCCATCCCTTCAACGATGGCAACGGCAGGATGAGCCGTCTGCTGACCCTGCTGATGCTCTACCAGAATGGATACGATGTCGGGAAGTACATCAGCATTGAAGCGCAGATTGCAAAGACCCAAGACGAATACTATGAAGCACTCCAATCCGTCAGTGAAGCTTGGCACGGTGAGCGGAACGATGTGATGCCTTTCATCAGATACATGCTCCAGGTCATATTATCCTGCTATGTGGAATTTGGATCTCGTGCCAATGTCATCGGAGATGCTGCCCACTCGGCGTATGATGTCGTTCTCGCGTATGTCAAGTCCAAGGTCGGGCGTTTTCGTGGCAATGACGCCATCGAGGCATGCACTTCCGCAGGACGTTCCGCCGTTCTATCGAGCCTGAAGAAACTGACGGAGGAAGGCATCATACGAAAGGAAGGTGCTGGACGAGCAACATTCTATATCCGCAATGATGATTCAGGGTATTAATCGTTAATTTGCGGAAAGGTCATACATTGCAATTTTTTGGGTACGGAGATCTGACAAATGAGAAGAACGCCTTACGTTTGGCTTTTAGCAGTTGCTGTCGCGGTGCTTTTTGCGGGATGCGGAACGACCAGGTTGGATGCGCTATCCTCGGTGCGCGGGCGCGGAATCCTGCGTGTCGGCTCGACAGGGGACTACAAGCCGATGTCGTTCCGCAATCCCGCAACTGGACGGTATGAGGGCTTTGATGCCGCGCTTGCGGAGGATTTGGCACGCAGTCTCGGCGTGAGGCTAGAATACGTCCCCACCTCCTGGCCGACATTGATGCAGGATACCATTGACAGCAAGTTTGACCTCGCCATCTGTGGAATCACCATAACCGTGGAACGCCAGAAACACGCGCTGATGTCCATTGGCTACCTTGGAAACGGTAAAACCGTTCTATGCCGCGCGGAAGACGCAAGGAAATATGTAACGCTCGCCGCCATTAACCGTCCCGAAGTCCGCGTGATGGAGAATCCAGGCGGGCTTAACGAGAAGTTCGCACGGAAGAATCTGCCAAATGCAACGCTGATTATCCACCCTGTCAACGAGGAGATTCCTGGTCTTATCGCCTCTGGCAAGGCGGATGTGATGATCACTGAGATTATGGAGGCAGCGTATTACTGCTCTCTGGATGCGCGTCTAGCCGCGCCGCTGCTGGATTCGCCATTCACGAATGGAGAGCTGGGAGTCCTCCTGCCGCCAGGAAACGAAACTCTGCGGGACTACGTAAATGTTTTTATCGGCAAGGAACGCCAAAACGGACGGCTGGATGAACTGAAGTCCATTTATCTGGATGGCGAAGGTTGCGGTGCACTCTCCATATTGCATCTCAATGGCACGTGGTTCGAGATGGGGCGGCAATATGGAGCCGCCATGGGAGCGCCGATGCGCAAGGTCCCCATCATCACATACTCTTTTCTGCAGGCAATAGGCATGGTAAATGACCATCTGGCGGACTGCAAGAACAGGGTTAGCATAGAATCCAAAAGAGGACAATGATTATGAAACAGTGGCAGGCAAAGTGGATTGGCATCCCTGGGCGTTGCATGGTTGACTGCAAAAGGCGCACTCTCCCAGCACCAGAATTCCGCAGGTGCTTTGTTCCAGAACAGGACATTGACGGGGCTGTGCTCTATATAAGCGGCCTGGGCTATTTTGAATGCAGAATAAACGGCGAGCCTGTCACCCAGGACATGCTTGTGCCCTCCCCTACTCAGTATGATTTGCGCTGGCGCTACATGCGCTACGAATTGAGCCATCCTTTTAAGAAAGGCCAGAAATACATGTTTTCCGTAACTTTGGGCAACGGGCTCTACAACTGCCAGGCAAAGGACATGATATGGCATTTCTATATGGCAAATTGGCGGGATTACCCGAAAATGATACTTCAACTTGAGGACGCGCAGGGTAATGTGCTTCTCTGCTCCGATTCAAAGTGGGTGACCGCATTCACCGCCACGCAGAACG
>JAFSTJ010000588.1 GCA_017450525.1 Victivallales bacterium
CAGAGCCCAGACTTCCATTTCACCGAAACGCTGGCCACCATGCTGGGCCTTGCCGCCCAGAGGCTGCTGCGTAACAAGTGAATATGTGCCAGTGGCACGGGCATGAATCTTGTTGGCGACCAGGTGGTCCAGCTTCAGCATGTAGATCTTGCCAACCATTATCCTCTGCGTAAACGGCTCGCCTGTGCGGCCATCGTAGAGGCGTATCTTGCCTTCACCGCCCACAAAGTACTCGTCTCTGTTGACGCCTTCGTTGTCGCGGACATGGCCTTCCTCGTCAATAATCCAGCCCTTCTCCTTGACTTTCACTGCACGGGACAGCTCCAGAAGGTCAACAACGCCGAACTTCTTGACTTCTTCGGTACTTGGAATGGTGGCGGTCTTGATGTAGTCCTGCACCTTTTCCTTGTCCTCGTCCTTGCATCTTTCCCTGATACCGTCGAACACTGGTGTTGCAACAGTCATGCCAAGTATGCCTGCTGCCCAGCCCACATGTGTCTCAAACACCTGACCGATATTCATACGGGAAGGCACGCCCAGAGGATTCAAGATGATATCAACAGGTGTACCATCCGCCATGAAAGGCATATCCTCCACTGGGACGATTTTCGCCACGATACCCTTGTTTCCGTGACGTCCAGCCATCTTGTCACCGACGGAGATGCGCCTCTTGCTGGCGATATAGACCTTGACACTGCGTATCTTGCCGAGTTCCTGGCCATCGCCCTGCTCCAGCTTTTCTATCGCCTCCTGGCGGCACTGCTCGTTGTCCCTCAAGCGTCCACGATAGGACCTTATGATCTCCTCGATCTTCTCCTTTTCGGGGCAGTCCCTCATATTGAAGGAATCATAGTTCAGGGCCAGCTTGTGAAGCATGCTCTTGGTTATCTTGCGTTCTGCAGTGATGATTTCCTCTGGCTCGCCTGCCACAGTCCTGGTAATCGAACATGGAAGTTTTTGTCCAAGGAAGGTCTCGCCAAGATTGCGCACCATCTCGTCAAGAATATTGTCATGCTCTTGCTTGTATTTGTTTTCCTTTTCCTTGATTTTGGCCTTGAGAGAATCCTTGCCGTCACCCTTAGCCTTGGTAGAAGGCTCGCTCTTGCGCTCGATACGCACGTCCATGACAATTCCGTACAGACCGCCTGGAACACGCAACGATGAATCCTTCACATCCTGGGCCTTTTCACCGAAGATGGCCTTCAGCAAGCGTTCTTCGGCAGGCAGGTCGCTTTCATTCTTTGGCGTAATCTTGCCGACCAGGATATCGTCAGGCTTGACTTCTGCACCAATGCGCACGACACCTTCGCTGTCCAGATTTCTCAATGCCTCTTCGCCCACATTTGGAATGTCCCTGGTGATTTCCTCAGGGCCAAGTTTAGTGTCCCTGGCCACCACGTCTTCCATGCTCAGGTGAATGCTGGTATAAGCATCGCTCATGACCAGGCGTTCGCTGATGATGATAGCATCTTCGAAGTTGTATCCGTGCCAGGACATGAACGCCACTGTCACGTTGCGACCAAGCGCAAGTTCGCCCTGGTCTGTGCAGGCGCCATCGGCAATGGCCTGCCCCTTCTCGATTGCCTGGCCACGCACCACTATGGGCTGCTGGTTCACCAGCGTAGAGGCATTAGAGCGGAGGAACTTGTACAGATTGTAAACCTGGACCTCGTCTGGATATGCGGTTTCATTGGGCATCTTACCATCTTTTGTGATGATGATACGCTCAGCATCCGAACTGGCGACTATGCCGGCCTCACGAGCATTCACAGCAGCACGTGAATAACGCGCCACAGGCTCTTCAAGACCAGTGCCGACTATTGGACGCTCCGCCTTCAGCAACGGAACTGCCTGGCGCTGCATGTTGGAACCCATCAATGCGCGGTTCGCGTCATCGTGCTCGAGGAATGGAATCAGGCCCGTCGCCGCACTGATCAACTGCTTTGGCGAAACGTCAATGTAGTTCACCCTCTCGCGCTCGATCTGGTTGGATTCGCCTTTGAGGCGCGCCCAGACGTAAGGCTTGATGAGCATATTGTCCGCATCCTGAGGTGCGTTGGCCTGTGCTATCACAAAGTCCTCCTCGCGGTCAGCCGTGAGGTATTCTATGTCATCGCTGACCTTGCACTTGGAAACACGCCTGTATGGTGTGTTGATAAAGCCGAATTCATCAATCTGGGCATACAAGGCAAGCGATGATATAAGACCGATGTTTGGTCCTTCAGGCGTCTCAATCGGGCATACGCGGCCATAGTGGCTGGAGTGCACGTCACGAACTTCGAATCCAGCGCGTTCGCGGGTAAGACCGCCAGGTCCCAATGCGCTCAAACGGCGCTTGTTGGTGAGTTCGGCCAGTGCGTTGGTCTGATCCATGAACTGGCTCAGCTGATTGCGGCTGAAGAAGTCCTTCACCACGCTCATCAGAACCTTGGTGTTCAATGCACGAGCTATGCTGACGTCCTCTATGTTCTGGTTTGCCAGCGATGTGCCAGCGCCATTGCTCTGGCCGTTCAGTTTCTCACGGAAGGCGGATGCCATGCGGCTCAGGCCTACCCTGCACTGGTTCTGCAGCAGTTCGCCAATCGTCCTGACACGGCGGCGCCCCAGATGGTCGATGTCGTCTATGACGCATGCGCCTTCCTTGAGGCGCATAAGATATGCGGTAGATGCGGCGATGTCGGCCTTGGTGAGGTAACGGCGGCTCTTCAGGAAATCCTGTACCTGCACAATGACTTCCTTCACAACCTCGCGCAGCATGTAGCATACAGAGGCATATACAGCATCCGTCAGTTTGGCGGTCTTGCTGTCACTCTTGCTCTTCTGATATCCGCCGCAAAGCAGCTTGCGCAAATCCGAACGCTTCATCTTGGAGACCTTCTCCAATACAGTGGCGACTGTCTTGCGCATGCCCTCGTTTTCACGGGCGTTCTTTGCATCGTCCTTAACGCCAAGAATCTTGGCGCAGGCACGGCGAACGCAACCCTGCGCACCTTCCATATTGGTCTCCAAGAAGGCAGCCAGCACACCGCCTGCTGTGTCAATTGTGTCCTCAGTCTTGACTGCGCCAAGGAACTTCCTGTAGCCACTGCGGACGAAGGGCAGTATCTCATCCTTCGCTTCCTTGGGCATATCCAGTTCGTCTGGCCCATCATAGAACAGTTTTGAGAACGCATATTCTGGCGTTGAGAAAAGCAGGCGCAGCACCTGCTGGTCCTCCTCCAATGCTGGCGCATCAGGATTGTAGTTGAGCAACAGGCATTGGAAATTGCCGATGACAGAACGCAACTCCTCAAGAGTAATCTTGTTGAAACGCTGGCGAATCATCTTCTCGTCGTCGCTCAGCATGTCATCCAAATCCGTCAAAGGAGAAAGGAACAGACGCTTGAAAATGCGGTAGCGGCCAACGCGGCCGATATCGTAGCGGCGCACATCCTCGAACAGGCGCATGAACAAGGCCTTGGCATTGTTGTCAGTAGCCTGGTCTGAAGGACGCATCCTGCGGTAAATCTCCTTACGAGCTTCATCGGGAGTAGGCATCTTGCCGAAATCACGGTGTTCCTTCTGGATACAGCGGATAAACGTGTCACCCATTCCGTTGGTGTCAACAACTGCGATGGTGTCTATGCCATTGTCCTTTGCATCGTACAAAGCCTTGTCCGTCAAGGAGGCAAGACCTTCCACGATGGGGGGCAGTTCCTCGTCCATCGGATTCAATACATCTTCAGCTGTGTAGATGTGCGCCAGCTCATCTGGTTCGATTGCCATCAGTTCGTCCACTGGGACATCCCTGACGCCAAGCCAGCGTGGCAGCTTTTTATCATCAGCGGCCAGCAAATCCTCCTCTGCCTGGCTGGGATTGCCCAAAGGTGCACCGAACAAAGGCTTGATGCGCACCCTGTCCTTATCGTCAAGCTGAATGCGCTGGCAATTGCTCATCAAGTAGAAATATCCATAGACAGCATTGAGCAGTTCCCTGTCTGTCTGGTAACCGAACGCGCGCAGGAATGTGCTTATGAGGAATTTGCGCCTGCGCCTCTTGCGGTCCAGATATATGTAAATGTAGTCATTGTTGTCATACTGGACTTCAAGCCAGGAACCATGGTCGGCGATTATCTTGTAGGAGAAAAGCTCCTTGCCGCTGGCATGGCGCATTTTCTCAAAGCAGACGCCTGGCGACCTATGCAACTGGCTGACAATGACACGCTCGGCACCATTGATGACAAATGAACCGCGCTCGGTCATTATGGGCATTTCACCAAGATGGACACGCTCCTCCTTGGTCTCCTTCTGCCCTGAAAGGCGAAGGCGGAAATTGGCATAAATTGAAGACTGATATGTGCCGCCGTCCTTCAGGCAGTCCACAATACCTACCTTTGGAGGCTCAATTTCGTAGCTCAAAAACTCCAGACCTGTGCTGTTTTCATTTATGTCCGAGGAGAATATGTCCTTGAATACCTCCTGGAATCCCTTGTACTCCCGCTTGTCGGGAGGCAAGTTGGGCTGGAGAAAATCGTCAAAGGACTTCGTCTGAATCTGTATGAGATCAGGAATGTCCAGTGCGTCGTGAAGACGGCCAAAGCTGATACGATCACTCATTGTGTTTTTGTTCCGTTTATGGTTATCCAAACTATTCAGGGCGCAATTCGCCTGGCATTGTCCAAAAACGAAACTTCCCGATAAGGATGACGTGCATGGCTCAATGGCGGATAGTCCGCCGTCCTCTGCGTCAATGGAACGAGGCCTGATACACTATATGTCATACTTGAAGGGAAGCACCGCATATCACAGCAATGCCACGCCCTGTAGAGCATCGCCTGATTTACAAGCGATTGATGCATTCTCTAAATCCAATGGCCTTGTACGCAGAGAAACTGTCTCAAGCCAAATGACACTCGCAAAAAAAACGCTGCTAATATATGCACCGGCGCCATCAGCCGGCATAGACGCTACACTTGGCTTCTTGTAACTCAAACGCCCACCCTCTTGCTTTAGCTCCTGGGGAAAATCCAGAAAACAGAAAAAGTCCGAAGCCATTTGGCTTCGGACATCTTTCCCCGCAGAATAGGGGGGGAGCTGCGGGGAAAGTCTGAATAAGCGGCTTAGCCGCCTTCAATTACTTGATTTCGACCTTTGCGCCCGCTTCCTCAAGCTGCTTC
>JAFSTJ010000589.1 GCA_017450525.1 Victivallales bacterium
AATGCCGCCATTGGTGCCCGATGAAAACACCACAGGATGCTTCTTCAAAACATTCCAGTTATTTGATGAATGGAAGAACCGCAGAATAATTCTTTCATTCGGCGGCGTGGACTCCTATTTCGAGTGCTGGATAAACGGAATGTTCTGCGGCATGGGCAAGGTATCCCACCTCACCTCCGAATACGATATCACCTCACTCCTTGATTGGAAGCATCCATTGGAAAATACAATCCTAGTCAAAGTCCTGCGCTGGAGCGATGGCACATATCTAGAGGACCAGGACATGTGGCGACTAAGTGGCATTTTCAGAAAGGTGACCATCACCACACTTCCACAAAGCTGCATCTGGGACGTAAATGCAAACGCAAGCCTGGACAAGAACTACAAGATGGGCTGTCTCACCCTGGATGCCTGCATCAAACTTGCCACAAAATCTGGCAAGCTGGCCATTAAGGCAAGTCTTCTTGACAAATACCAGCAGAAGATATGGAAAGGAAATGCAGCAGTTGCCAAAGACGGAAGCATGCACCTGACGGCAAAGAACTTGCCCGTCGAAGCATGGTCCGCGGAAACGCCAAATCTCTACAATCTGCTGCTCTCACTTGTGGATGAAAAAGGCAGAGAGCTAGATTGCAGAATGCTGCGCGTGGGTTTCCGCACAGTGGAACTCAAGAACGGCAATATGCTGGTCAACGGCAAACCCATCATGATATACGGCGTAGACAGGCACGAAATCGATCCTGAACTGGGACACACCGTCTCACGTGATAGAATGTTGCTGGACATCATCACAATGAAACGACACAACATAAACGCCGTGCGCACCTCCCATTACACAAATATCCCAGAATGGTTCGACTTGTGCGATGAATACGGCCTCTACCTCTACTCCGAGGCAGACTTGGAATCCCACGGCTTCGGCTACAAGGAAGGCGAAAACCCCACAATGTGGCCTGAATGGCGCAGTGCCATTGTGGAAAGGGGCACGCGCATGGTCCGCAATTTCCGCAATCACGCCAGCATAATCGTGTGGTCATTGGGAAACGAGGCTGGACACGGCTGCAACACCAGAGACATGGGAACCGAAATCAAGGCAATCGACAAAACACGCCTTGTGCACTACGAAAGAGATCTGCAATGCGATACATCGGACATTCTCAGCAGAATGTATCCCACCCCAGAAAACTGGCTCAAAATCGCAGAGCCATTCAAAGGCAAGAAGCCTGCAATCCTGTGCGAATACGGGCATGCAATGGGCAATGGACCGGGCGGCCTCCGCGAATACATGGAATGCTTCAGAAGCCACAGCAATATGCAGGGCGGCTTCATCTGGGAATGGTGCGATCATGGCCTGCTGAAAAAGACGCCCGATGGCAAGAATTTCTACGCGTATGGCGGTGACTTCGGCGAAAAGGAACATGACGGCAACTTCTGCGCTGATGGCCTGGTATTCCCAGACCGCACGCCCTCGCCTGGTCTGATCCAGTACAAGAAGATAATTGAGCCAGTGGTCATAAGCCGTTTCAGGCAAGATGCCATGACCGTGAATGTGAAGAACCTGTACTTCTTCAGAGATTTGTCCCACCTGAACTGCTCCTGGAGCCTTGAGAGCAGCGGGCGCATAGTGGCATCTGGCGCATTGCGCCTTCCAGCCACGGCACCACAGTCGTCATCGACCTTGCATTTGCCAAAGCTCAGCATACCGCCCTGCCCTGCCGATGAATGTTACCTGAACTTGTCCTTGCGCCTAAACGCAGACGAAAACTGGGCAAATGCAGGCCACGAGGTTGCCTGGGCACAATTCAAGGTTGAGGCGCCTGAACAAAAACTCCCGCAGCCACAACTCCCATCAGGCAAGGTGTCATTCACTGAAGAAAATGGCAAGCTTATTGCAAAGGCAAATGGCTTCGAATATGTTTTCGCACCTAGAATGGGCGGCTTGCAATGCATCACGGAAGACGGGCAGCCCATTCTTTCGTCCCCATTACACTTCAATATCTGGCGCGCACCAATGGACAATGACAAACTCATTCTCCCCAAGTGGAGACTGTTCAACTATGACAACCTCTATGAAAAGGTGACGGACTTCAATTACCGCACCTTGAAAGACGGCTCTCTGCAAATCACCATAGTTTCCTACGCAGCGCCAGTACCCATCAGCAGCATGTACAACTGCGATGCATTCTACCGCTTCAATAACAAATATATCTATACCCTGCGTACAAATGGCATGCTTGACTTGGATATGACTAGCACATTCGAAGCCATAAGAAGCCTTAACGAGGCCCCATATCTTCCCAAACTAGGTATCG
>JAFSTJ010000590.1 GCA_017450525.1 Victivallales bacterium
CCGTCGAATACGAGGCCAAGATGGTACCACTTGTCGGCCTCAACCTTCGGGAATCTGCCTGTCGGGGCTGAGAAAGATTTGATATTGGTGCCGTCCTCGGAAATATCGGTGCGGAAACTGCCCCATGTCATTACAAAGCGCAGTCCAGGCTTTTTACCGTTGGCGACGCGGAATATCTCATATTGGCGGTTGTGCTTTATGTTTGCTGGCGTCTTGACCTGCAATGTTATGCTGAATGGCTTGTATTCCTTGATTTCTTCTGGCAATGGAATAGTAATTGTCGCGTGCTTGGATTCGCCCAGTTTATTGTCCAGATAAAGTGCCTTTCCTCCAGGACCGTCCACCCAGCTCATAAGTTGTGTATTGGAGAGTTTGGCAATCTTTGGCATTGCCTGAAGATCACCTTCATTTAGCGGCAATGCAATTTTAGGTGAAGTCAAATCTGCTGCGAAAGCCACGATGCTGATGAGAAATGTTGCGAGAAGGTGTTTTTTCATTTTTGAATCCTGTGGTTATTGTTCTGAATCTGCCTTTGCCGCCATTATTTCCTGTCCTTTCTGGTATGCCTTCATGGCGGGTATCAGCATGGGTATCATTATCAGCAATATGACGCCAGACGCCACGAAAATACCACGCACGCCAACAAACCATGCAAGCGGAGCGCTGATGAAACTGCACAGGATGCCGCCGCCGCTGTTGAGGCTGGCGGTCCATCCCAGATAGGCGCCATGCTTGGCTGGATCTGTGATGCTGGTGATCATCATCTGCAGCACTGGCTGGAGGCAGCCCGCCGCCATGAATGTCAGGAAACGTGTAATCCAAAGCATTGTGATGTTGACTGACAGCGCCTGGCTTATCGCAAATATGCCGCTGGACAGTATGACTGGCAGAAGCAGGCTCTTTGCCGAATATTTTGTGGTTAGGCGTCCTATGAGCAAGCCTGCGACAATGCCGCCCAGAGCTGCGAATGTGCTGGTTATGCCAGTTATGGTGGCCGCCTTCTCTGGTCCGTTGATTTTTTCAACTATCATTGCCACGAATGGCGATTCAATTCTGCGCGAGATGCCCATCAGCAGGAACAGAAGCAAGAGCCAGCCTACGCCAGGTGACATCAGGCTCCTAAGGCTGGGCTTCTTCCTCTTGGCTGCCTTTGCCTGCAATTCCTCAACTGTTGGCGGTGTGAAGTGCTCTTCAGCAAATACATGGACAAGAAGGCCGCTGAGTATATACACTGCACCACAAGAGAAGAAGGCGACCGTGTAGCCGAAATGGTCCACCATGACGCCGCCCAGTAGGTATCCTGCCATATCACCGCTCCAGATTGCGGTGCTCATCATTCCTAGCGCGAGACCGTGCCTTTCCTTGGGGATGGATGTCAGTAGCAATGTCTGCGCTGGGTTTACTGTCCCCGAGAACAGCGATGTGAAGGCCCTTATTGACAGAAGGCACCAGAAGTTGGGTGCCAGAGACAGAAGCGGATACAGCAGACCAGCGATGTAACTGGCCCTCAGCACCATGATTTTGCGCCCGAACCTGTCCGCCAACATACCCCAGATAGGATATGCTATTGTGAGGCCTATCATGCCTGTCATATAGTATAATGACACATACACGCCTCTCATGCTTTCGTTGTCCACATGCAGGTTGTTTTTCAGCAGCAGGGGTATGAATGGCATGCAGCAGCCGAAGCCTGCCATTGCCATGAATTGCGAAAGTGAAAGGACTATGAGATTTTTCTTCCAGGATGAGTAGTTATCCATTTCCAATGTAATCAGTTATGTTGATGAAATCCCTGACGAATTTTTCTGCGCGGCCGTGCAAGACGAACGCGCAAACGGAAATATTCTTGCATTTGGTTTGCAAAAATGCCAAGGTGCATTAATTTCCCAACTTTGTTGTTGCAAAATTGCGCATACCTAGATTTTCCGCGTACAAGCGTACAAATTACACGGGTTTGTCGCATAATACAAATCGCAACATTAAAAATATGCCAAAAAAATACACAATTGACTTCTGCAACGGGCCTATTTTCAGCAAATTGGTGCTGTTTACACTGCCCTTGATTGGAATGTTGCTTCTTCAGTTGGCCTTCAACACGGCTGACTACATGGTGGTGGGGCGTTTCGCCTCCTCCAAGGCGCTGGCTGGCGTGGGTGCCACTTCGTCCTTGACCAATCTGCTGACCATGTTTTTCTTTGGCCTGTCTGTGGGTGGCAACGTGGTGGCTGGCAATGCCTTCGGTGCCAAGGACATGACACTTCTCCGCAATACGGCACGCACCAGTTTCACTGTGGCCGTTGCTGGCGGATTCGCATTGGGGTTGCTTGGCATTATCGTCTGTCCGTATCTGCTGCGGATGATGAATACGCCTCCAGAAATCCTGCCACTCTCCATAAAGTACATGCGCATACTTTTCAGCGGCATGGTTTTCACCAGCGCATACAACTTCGGCAGCGCATTTCTCCGTGCGGTTGGCGATACACGGCGCCCCCTGGTGTTCCTTACATTCGCGGGCATTGTGAATGTAGTGTTGAATGTGATATTCGTGGTGTGTTTTCACCGCGATGTGGACGGCGTCGCAATGGCAACAGTCATATCCAAGGCAATATCAGCGATTCTTGTATGGGTTGTGATTGCACGCATGGAGGAAGTAAATGGGTTGCCTTTGAACAAGTTGCGGATAAACTGGCAGATTTTCGGAAGGATGCTGGGCATAGGCATTCCCTCTGGCCTGCAGAGTTTCAGTTTCAACATCGCCAATATCGTGATACAGACCTGCATGAACTCCTTTGGCGCTCTGGCAATGGCTGGCAACATCGCTGCGCTTTCCCTTGAGCATCTGCTGAGCGCAGTGGGCTCTGGCTTCCATCAGACGGCAATCAGCTTCTCAGCTCAGAACGTTGGCGGCAAGAAATTTGGCCGCCTTAAGAAAGGCACTATTTACTGCTGTGTGACCTCGATGGTGTCAATGGGCCTGCTTTCTTTGGTGATGCTGTGCTTTGGGCGGCAGTTGCTTGCCCTCTACAGCAAGACTGACACTGGCGTGATTGAATGGGGTCTGCAGCGCATGGCGGTGATGCTGCCGTTCTATTTCTCCAGCGGTCTTATGAATTCCCTGACTGGCACCATGCGCGGTTCAGGACACTCAACTGCCGCATTCGTAATAGTGCTTTTCGGCGCCTGCTTCTTTAGAATAGGGTGGATATTGCTCGTGTTTCCAACGCATAGGACCATGGGCATGCTTCTGCTGGCGCTCCCGCTCTCATGGATTCTCATTTGCACGGGATGCGTGATTTTCCTGTGGCATGTCTTCCGCAAACTTAGCGACTAATGTTAAACGCGAGCGAAAACGCCCGCGCACAGAACTGGACACTGTCCACG
>JAFSTJ010000591.1 GCA_017450525.1 Victivallales bacterium
CTCCAAATAGGCATCAGCGGCACTCCCCGCCACCATGAAGAAGTATTTTTTCCCGCCATGTGAAAAAACACTCTTTCCCCACAACAGTTTGGCGGCTTCATCCAACGATTCTTTCTTTAGTACGCTTAAAGCATTATCATCTATTCCAATTTCAAGATTCCCCATTTCCAATTGTTCACCATTAAACGATAGCACGTGAAGCTCCGCGCTCCCATCTTTGGCAGAATTGGATAGAATGGACAGCGTTGCGCAACCAGTGGACAATAGCTCCGTCAATGCATTGATGTCAGCCTGGTCGGTGGGAACAATGGTGGACACCGTCTTTGGAGTGCGAATCTCGAATTCACCACGGACACCCGTCATCTTTAAAGACAACACATCAATGGCCTCAAGCATCTCATTTGAATCTGTTGGCTTGACGCGAATGGCAAGATGCCTTGCGAATATCTCTTCAAACTTCATTTCGCATTCTCCTTATGCACATCGCCGCAGGAAATGATTTCAAAAGCCAAATCAGGAGGGAGAGTTTTTGTGCCTCGAACTGAAGTGACTTGCCTGTTTGCAATATCGACCGCAGCCTCATACTCATCCATGTCTCCATTTGCCAGTGAAAATGGATGGAAAAGTCGATGAGGAATAGCGCATTCAAAGACATGCTTGGCATCTCCGCATAGAACTTTTTGCCAGCGGTCTGTCCTGACTAAGGCAAACTCTGAAGTAGGCGTTTGGCAATAAGGGCATTTATCTGTATCTGATGTGTAATAATAACTCATCTGACAACTTGGACATATCAGGGAATTATCAAAGGCCCTTGCCAGCTCCAAAGCCCAAAAAGCCATAGACGGCCTTCGATGCGGCTGAAGACGCCCTGCCCCGAATGTCTCCTGGAACAAACGCTGCAATTGAGGGGTGAGGATAAGGCTTCGCGGCAGACCGCCTCCTGGTAGAGCATTGCTGTCATCCTCTTCATCGTCTATGTACGGCAATAAACCTGCGTATGCCTGTTCATCCATATCCACAACCGGCCCATTGTCACTTGTATCTGCATCCCAACTGTTGTCCTCGTCTGGTTCCAGCACCTTCTTCCCTATGAAAGGATGGCAAAGAGCGAGAAGTTGAAATGCCATAACTGCAAAGGCCCAACAGTCTGTTCGCGGCCTGGAGCAATCTTTTCCCTGCACTATTTCAGGTGCCCCAAGGTGAGGCGTATAGACAGAATGACCGCCTGCCGCCAACTCCAGCCGTAGATTGTCGGCATCGATCAACCAGCAATCGCACGGAATGTCTTTTCCGATAAAGACATTGTTGGCAGAGATGTCACCATACACAATCCCCGCATTATGAAGACGAGCAAGAATCGCTGCACATTTATAAAGCGAATAGAGGCGTCGCCGTGTGGAACCAGTCTGAGCATAATATGCCAGTTCCATGGCTAATTTCACATCCTGTATTCCAGACAACCACACAGGCAGTTCCGTTTTTGCCATCTCTGCCCGCTTTTCGCCATCAAGGGAAAAATCAGAAAATGGCTTCATTTCGCCCAACAGCTTCATTACATAACCAGGTTCATCCCGCAAAATTGCAAGAGGCAGAGAAATCTGAATTCCTTTAGGCAAAGGCAAGGTCCTGACACGCCGAAAAATCTCACTGACGTTTCTGTTGCCATCTGGTTGTCCGTCTGGTCCCAGCGGTTGTTTTATGGCAAGATCCACATCTTTCGTTCTAAAGACAACCCCTTGGCCTCCTCTGGCCAGTTCACTGGACAAATGATGAATATTGCCATACTCATCGATCAAGGACTTTCCTATTTCACTCATGCATCCTCCTCGCATTGATATATGCAGACAAGTGTTTTATCATCCGAATGTTTAGGCACTGGCCAATTCTCCAGCATTTTTCGCAGTTCACGGGTTGAAGTTTCAACAGGACAACTATGTCCCCGCTCATAGATATGACGAACAAAATTCTCGTGCTGTTCGGGCAACAAGTCATCGGCAATGCCATCTGTGCATAGCAAGACCGCTTTGCATTCGCCAGCTCCGAATGATGCGCTCCTCCAATTCTCAGGCCGTGTCCATGGCGAAAAAGCCCCTGTTTGATTGGAGAAGCCATCATTCTTGTCTTCTGTTAACTCAAAATATGTCCCGTCAGATTTCAGGACTGCAGCAAGACCATCCCCAAGCATACCCAATAATACTGTGGAAGAATCATTAAAACAAATGGAAAAAACGCAAGTCGCAGAACTTGTTTCTGGCTTGAATGGCATGATGGATAGGAGCCATTGCTCATGGAATTGCTCGACAAGGCTGCTAATGCCGCCGTTTTGAAAATCAAATCTCCCCGATACTAGACTAACTGCACGACAAACAGCCTTTGCACCATATTCCGATGTGGAACAAGAGCCCACGCCATCGGAGACAACGGCCACCTTCCCCCAATCATAGCGTTTAATGCAAAAAGCATCCTGATTTGGAATGGCTGCACGCACATGGCCTGGCCCTCTAACACTCGCGCCAAATGATTTCCAGACCTCCCTCACCATTCGTCTTCCTCATTATCCAGAGTTGAATTGGCTGGAATCTTCAACCATCCGTCCAGAGCGTCAAAGAAGTTGTCACTTGAGAAAACATCGTCGCCTTTCAACAAAGGATTTGCATCTCCTCCGATTTTAATGATGCGCAATGTGTCAGGCATCATGGAATTCTTCCATCTCTTAAACAGCTGCGAGTCTTCCTTGGACCACCATCCGTCAGTCAATAGAATCATTTTACCATTACTCGCTTCTAGCATATCGCGAAGTGCGGCCATGTTTGTCCTTCCTCGGCAATTATACATCTGCTCAGGAAAATCATCATCCGGGTTCCAATCACAGATTGCCGCAGTTTCATTCCAGAACACAAGCTTAATTTCGCAGCTTGCGTACCCCAATCGGATAAATTGCTCGATTTCACGCGCCACTCCACGCAAAAGGAGTGGTTTGCCATTCTCAGACATTGACCCGGAGATATCACAGACAAGATAAAGAACATCACCACTCAAAGCCACTTTCCTCCTCTGTGCCATGTTCTTCAAGCGGTTTCTTTTCCTGCATCAAAGCAAGGTTCCCGTCCAAGTCATTAATGACAGTTTCTTTGACTGTAATTGGCTTGACCGTCAGGACTTTGGATTTCGAGGCAAGGGCCACTGAATTGGTTACGGACATGGTTATGAACTTGAAATTGTCTTTCAAGCTCCTGGAATCCCCAGCGTATAGAAGCTTTCTTGGAGAACCATATATGTTTTTTTGACCATCAATGAACATTGTGAGGACACCAGCGTCAGCGTCC
>JAFSTJ010000592.1 GCA_017450525.1 Victivallales bacterium
GTTTACAAAGCCTTTTGACTTTGAGTGTACATGCATCATAAATAAAATAACAATACATGACGGAAGGAAGTGGAATGGACATTTTTACTGGAAGAAAACGTGTTTTTGGGCTAATTACGTTGCTGGGTGTGTTTTTATTTGCGTGTATGGTCTATGGGCAGGACGCGCCGCCAGATGCGCCGCCCGCCGCTGAACAGCCCGCAGGCGAACAGCCCGCAGGCGAAGCTGGAGAAGCAGGAGAAGCGGAACAGGCTCTGGACCCCAATGTCTGGAAAGCGCAGAGAAAGGAAATCTTCAGGGAAATTGACAAGGAGGCGGAAAGACGCGCCAAGGAGACCGTTACCAGAGATAAGATAGCGCTCATGCTGAACACCCGCTCCAATAAATATGAAGAGGATATAAGGAACGAACAGAACAGGGACCGCCGCAAATTCATCGTCTCCGAGCAGAACAAATGGCGCAATATGGATGACATGCCTGATTCATACCCGAATATGTCCAAGTATTTGGAGATTCCGATTCCCAAATGGGATTTGGAGAAAGGCCGCCTGAAGAATATTGTGAAAAGGGACATGCTTAAGATTCGTGACGACTTGGAGAAGGAGCTTCTGGGAATATTCGAGAAGCACTGCAAGCCCAAGGAAATTGAGGACCTGGAGCGCGAGGGCAAGGAAAAGTACCCGATGTACAAGATTGAGGATGGCAAGAAGAAGCCATACGTTACCAACATAACTTTGCGTGGCGGGCGTGGCTATGGCGCAAATAGGATTGAGGGGCGCCTGGAGGCGGTTACCGTAAACAGGATAAAAATCGGCTTTAGGATGATCAGCCGAAACGACCTGGATGAAGACACACAGGCTCTCTTCTATGATGAAGTAAACCAGAAGATGGTGGAAAAATACGTCTTGCAGGAACAACGCAGATACAAGGCAATAAAGGAAGGCTTTGTAAACGACTGGGTGTATATGGTATATCCTGACATGCTGATGTCTGAGGGCTACGTTCCAAAGCTATACCTTGCCAACAAAGTCCAAAGGCGTTCCACCAATGTGAAGAACTGGATACAGAGGGACGTGTATTTTGAAAACCTTTACAATGTCCTTCTGAAGAAGGAAATTGAGCGCATTAAGCCAGACATCACAAAGGACTTCTTTGAGAATGCAGTCGAGAAATTCGGAGAGACCATTGGGTGTACTGATGACTTTGAATTCGTCAAGGAAGCTGGCGAGCCAGAGGGGACTGGCGAGTGGATGCCGAAGTCTGTCGCGGCTGACTTCAGGATGAAGAAGGAGCAGCAGAACGCGGAACCCAAGCCAGAAGGCGAAGAAGCACCTGCACCTTAATGTGGAAACCATGGAGAATAACATGTACGATGGCTTGCTCAGGAAGAATGTGAATGTCAGCAATGCAACTGTAAAGGCATACGAGGATTTGGAATTCCTCAAGTCCGATTGCTGCCGTCCTATTCGGCTTGAACTTGAATATCTCAAGCCTGATTATTTCATGGACTTGTACCAGATACAGTCCACGCTTGTCATATTCGGCAGTGCCCGCATCAAGTCGCCAGAGGAGGCAACGGCCAATCTGGAGAAGGCATTGGCGGATATGAAGGCGCATCCTGATTCCGCTGAATTCCATGCGAAGTTGGACAAGGCGCAGCAGGACCTCGGTGCCAGCAGATACTACCAGATGGCAAGGGACTTCGGCAGGATAGTCACCAAGGAGAGCCAGCGGCAGGACGGGACGGACAAGACATTTGTGGTCATTACTGGTGGTGGAGGTGGAATAATGGAGGCAGGAAACAGGGGAGCCGCAGATGCAGGTGGCATTTCCGCCGCATTGAACATAGTGCTTCCATTCGAGCAACATGCCAACAAGTATATTACTCCTGATTTGAGTTTCCAGTTGCATTATTTCAGCATAAGGAAGATGCATTTCCTCAAAAGGGCGAAGGCACTGGGATGCTTTCCAGGCGGCTTTGGCACAATGGACGAACTTTTCGAGGCCTTGACCTTGATACAGACTGGCAAGATAGAGCCTATGCCTGTCATACTGTTCGGAAAAGCCTTTTGGGAGAAACTGGTCAACTGGAACATGTTTGTGGAAAAGGGCTTGATTTCCGAGAAGGATTTGAACATATTCCATTACAGCGACGACGCGCAAGAGGCCTGGAACTATATTTGCAGATTCTACAACAGGGGAGATTGAGTTTATGCGTATAGGGTCCAAGTCATTTTTGATTCTAGTTCTTTTTGCAGTCCTTGTGCAGGTGCCATACGCACAGGAGAGTGCAAGCGAATGCCTGGAAAATGCGAAGCAGGCTTTGGATGAGGAAGTGGCGAAAAAGGTGGATCCCGAGCTGGTTGCAATGCAGAACAAGATTGAATATCCTGTTAAAATGCCAACTATGCCATGGACACAGGTATTTAAGAATGCGCTGAAGGAAGTCGATGCAGTTTTGGCAAAGACATATAATGTTAAAAGCCAGGAGCAACTCTTTTTGGAGATCAGCAAGAAATATGCTCCGTTCAAGGTAGGAGAGCGCATTTCAGTGGTTCAGAAGGTGAAATATGCCAGGACAATCACAGGCAGATACCAGGGCAAGAACAACTTGGGGCATGTGCATATCGGTACCTATTGGATCCCTATCAGCGATTTTGACGATGATACCATCGCCCGCTTTGATTCCGACGAATGTGACAAGCTTATAAAGAAGAAACTCAGGCAGGCAATGCACAAGCAGAAGCTGGTAGTTGATTCTGCCAGAAGGGTTGAAATCCTGAGAGTGGCACCAAGAATGTTGCTTGAAAATGGGTATTCTCCTAAGAATCCTGACAAGACTTCAAGGTCGTATCTGGCAGCTGAAAATTGGGAATCGCAGGACAAGCGTCTTGAATGGCTGGTAAATGCCCAGAAGGAAAAGCTGAAAGAGGCAATTGGCGATGACTTTATCAGCAAATATATGAATGAACGCGGCTTTGTCTATGACGAGGCAAGCGAAGCATATCGTTCCAAGGCCCAGCCAAAGCAGAATGAGGTTCAGAACTCAGAACCTGCCGTCGACGAGCCCAAGGAACAGAAAAATGAAAATCAGGGCATTTTCCAGAAGATGAAAATTGTATTCTAATTCTGGGAAAACCGCAGGTCTTGCAGCAGTGTTACAATGTTGTTTGTCGATACAAAGCCTTCCTGGAAAAGCATAGCTCTTCTGGTGACGCTGTCACTGCTGGCGTTTATGGCTAATATTAGTCTGCCCCAGTTGCGCAGAAGTGACGAGGCCCTTAATGCGGCGTATGCACTTGAGATGGCTGGCAATGGCTTTGCTGAAACTGCATTGTATGGTGCCACCGTGCCAGGCTACCCGCTATATCCCTGGCTAGTTAAAATCTGCTCACTTGGAGGCATTCCAACCACTTTTGCCTTGAGGCTACCTGCGTTCATTGCCCTTGCCATAATCGCCATTGCATCTGGCATATTCGCCTTGAAACTACAATCATCTTTTGCAGGCATAATCGCATCGTGCATTGTGATGTTATCCGTGGTTTCTTTCAAGATAGGCATCCTGGCCAATGTGGACATTGTCGCCTCATGCCTCATCTCCTGCGCCTGGTATCTCCTATATATCTATGGCTGGTCAAAACGGCAGTGGGCAATTGCATGGGCCATTGCCCTGGCGCTGGTATTCATTTGCACTTTCGGATGGGGACTCAAGGCAGTCCTGATATTCTATCTGCCAATGTTCTTCCTATGGAACAGGCTTGATGGCTTTGAAACCCTGCAGAGTTCACAGCACATCGTATCCGCCCTTGTTGCCCTGGCGCTCATGGTGGCAAGGTACTTTGTATTCCCGAATACGCCTCTCCTCCCATGGAAGGCGCTTGCATTCGTAAATCCACCTGAGACTTTTGCAGATTATATCTGGCACCTTGTGGGCATGCTGCCCAAGACAGCCTTCTACCTTCTGCCATGGACTCTTCTGTCCTGGGCGCCTTTCTGCCTGGCATTGCGGCAATTCGAGTTGCACAGGACTGCTTGTCATTATTTGCGCGTAATTGTCTCCTCCACATTTGTTCTGTTCCTTATTCTTCCAGGCGGCTCGCCTCTGCATCTGCTGCCAGTGCTAGGGCCATTTGCCGTGCTTATGGGCGTACACTCGGAAATTGTGCTCCGCAGATACAGGGACTTCTTTGCATGCCTTCTGCGTCTGGTTGCATGGCTTTGTCTCATTGTTGCCATGTTGGGCATCTTATTCTGGCTTGCGGTTGTATGCAATGTCCTGTGCCTGGACTTCGTGTCTTTCAAGGCTTCGAGCTTTGCCCTTGGATGCTCTGCAGTTGCCTTGCTGGGCGTGTGCTTTGCAATACTGTTCAATGGCGGGCGGCTTAGCTTTAGGACATGCACATTGTGGCTCATCCTGTGCTGTTCGTTGCTCTATACATCGCTGTGGCGCTTGCCTCACGCTGGTTTCCATAGCGTAGCGCGTAAATGCGCGGAAATGCTGTCCAGCAAGCAAGGTTCAGAAGTGGAACCTGCTTCTGCGCTCACGCTTCGCGAGGCAATGGCAAAAGACGGGAGCGATACCCTTTATCTTGCAATGCCGCAACTTTTGGATGTCGGAACCATATTGGTGGAGAATTTCTACCTGCATGTGAAAATCAGATATGTCAAGGATATGCAAACAGATTTGCCACCCGATTGCAAGGTGGCATACGTGCTCAGTCCATTCATCCCCGCAGTGCAGCAGTGGGAGTGGAAGGCGTTCAGCCCGAATGTCCCCATTGGGCGAAAAAGAACCTTGCTGATTGACTTCAAGGAAATTGATGCCCTGCGAGCAATGGATTTTCCCTTGCTTGAATTGCGTGCCCTTGATAAAGAGCCTCTGATTCTTCAGGAGTATCCAGAACTCCGCATCTACAGGGGCACGCTGAAGGAAAAAAGCGCAACAGAAGCCAAGAATTGATACTATGCATAAAAAAGCCATAAGGGAATTGACCGACAAGGAATTGGGTGAATGGCTGGCAGCCCAAAAGCAGCCTGCATTCAGGCTGAAACAAATCCTGCAGTGGGTGAACGAAAAAGCAATAGTCTCATTTGATGAGATGGGAAATGTGCCAGCTCAACTCAGGGCAGCGCTGGAAAAAGATTTCTATCCTTGCGCTGTCAGACCTGTGGACAAACTCTGCGCGGAGGACCAGACCGTGAAGTGGCTGTCCCAGCTCTGGGATGATGCTACCGTGGAGACTGTTCTGATTCGCGCACCAGAAAGAAACACGGTCTGCATTAGTACGCAGGTGGGATGCGCAGTGAGATGCGCATTCTGCGAAAGCGGGCGCCTGGGATTTGTGCGAAACTTGAGCAAGGCTGAAATCGTGGACCAGGTCGTGCTGGCAAGCCACGAGGCAGGCAAAATAGTGGACAACGTTGTTGTCATGGGAACAGGAGAGCCTATGCATAACTTCGACAACTTGGTCCAGGCATTGAACTGGCTTTGCGACCAGGAACATGGAATGGGAATGAGTTGCAGGAACATCACTGTATCCACCAGCGGCATCACAAACGGCATCAGGCGCCTGGCTGATTTGCAGAGGCCATGGAACCTGGCAATCTC
The DNA here is from genome assembly GCA_017450525.1 of Victivallales bacterium. Lineage (GTDB taxonomy): Bacteria > Verrucomicrobiota > Lentisphaeria > Oligosphaerales > Oligosphaeraceae > RGIG3456. The sequence continues at coordinate 5,609 of JAFSTJ010000592.1, forward strand.
ACTACATGCGCCAGACGACAATATCCGCGCACAAATCATACCACCACGCCATAGGCGCCCCATAGCAGAAATCATCGAGGCTTGCAAATACTACCGCCAGAACACGGGGCGCATGGTGACTTTCGAATACGTGCTTGTCAGTGGCCTCAATGACAGCGAAAGCAACGCGAGAACACTTGTTTCCCTGGCGCATGAGGCACATGCCAAGGTCAACCTCATCCCCTGCAACAACGGCTCCTCCCGCCTCAAAGCCCCCGATAAATCCACCTGCGACAAATTCCTGGCAATCCTTGAGCGCAACGGCATACAA